>CBFHYW010000130.1:0-1178 GCA_965660135.1 Opitutales bacterium | reverse complement strand
AATACTTGAGTCGAAACGCCCAACCAAGGTTTCCATGCTTGAACAGGTCGGTTTTCCTCTGCCTCTGGGCCAATTTTTACCACGGTTAATAACTTTGCCATATCTCGCTCAAAACTGACAAGCGTGGAAACAGGTTCAACTTTCCCCCTGGTGATCTTTTTTGAAATTCGGATTAAATCATTAATATTCTTTACGGTTTCTCCGTTAATCGAGGTGATGACATCCCTGGGGACCAAGGCGGGTTTTGCACTGTTCGAAGGGCCTCCACGCCCCACAGAGTGGACCTGTGCACCTTTTTTGGAAGAGCGACGAGCTTCGAGGGAGGACATTAATGTGAAGTTTCGGATCGTTAATCCCCAACTTTTTAACTCCCTTTCCTGAGCGTAGGCAGATTCCCGAGCTTTTGTGGTTAAGGTCCAGGTCATTCTTTTTTTATTACGCAAACCTGAAATTTTCACCTTCTTGTTTATTTTCATCCCATAGGCAAGCTGATTGAAAATGGGTAAATCCTCTGCTATCCGGGCCATTACTTTTTGACCATCATATACTTTAATTATATCGCCGGGTTTCAAACCGGCATCCTCTGCAGGTGAGTTCTCAATAATACCGGCAACCAACAGTCCAACTTCGTTTGGATCGAGTACAGGTTGACATTCCAAACCTGTCCAGCAACGGGCAATAAATCCATTCTCTGCCAGTTCCTTGGATACCGACCTCGCAAGGTTGGACGGAATTGCTCCGCCCAAGCTGCCGATGCCCACTTCATTAATTCCGATAATTAATCCATTCTCATTGACTAACGGACCGCCACTGTTTCCAGGGAAAATGATTGCATCATGCCCCAACCAGCGCACTAACTCCCCCACATTCTCTCCATCCAGTCGAAATGAGCCCTGATTTGGAGAAATCAGAGCGACATTAGAAACGATGCCCCGGGTTACAGATTGGGATAGTCCGGCTGGGCTACCCATGGCAAAACAAACATCTCCGATTTCCACCTTGTCCGAATCTCCAAAAGTAGCCACGACCAAAGGTTTGCTTTTTTTTGGCCGGTCTTCCATCCGCAGTCTAAGAACTGCTAAGTCAGTCATCGGGTCAGCTCCCAGTAAATCTGCCATTACTTCCTCCCCGTCATGCAAACGGCAAGTTATCCGGGTTGCTTTGCCTGCCACATGATG
>CBFHYW010000129.1:0-1207 GCA_965660135.1 Opitutales bacterium | reverse complement strand
TTGATTTAGATGAATTTAAACAAGCAATGCTTGATCATCCAAATGAAGCAAAAAAGCTTGGTATAAACTAAATTGAAAAATTAACTGATAAAGAATTATCGGTTAAGAGCATTAATTCTTTGATTAAGATCCTGCAATTTACTTTCAAGGTTTTGAACTGATGAGGATCGTGCATCCTTATCATCAGGAGAATCCAGATCTAAAATTTGTACACCTGCTGAAGTATCGTAGACTTTTGCAGAATCGGTCACAAATGGAGTGATATTTCCAGAAGTTGTTATCTTTGTTGCTTCACGACCATTACGATCTACGGTATAGGTTTGCGGGGATTTTTCCAAAATAAGAGTTTCTGTATCATCAGTATTGAATCTTTTTACTTGGCGATAATTTGTATGCTTTGCCTTTCGTCCAACTACCTGTGTTTTTGCTGTGCGAAATAATAAAAAGTTGTGTTCTACTGTATGGAAATGAGGATCAACAATAAAATGATCAGGTTGACCGTCCAAAGCTTTGTACACAGCTGACTGCATAGATTGCTTTACCACTCCTCCTCCAATCGCATCGACCACACCGGCTAATTGATGCTCCTGTGCATGAGCACGGAAAGATGCACGTCCTGGATCTCCCCAGCGAATGAAGCCAAGAAGTTCAGCTCGCGTGCCTTCCCCTCTTACTTCGTCACCAATTTCGATATCGGATGTAATTTCCGGATAAGGTGTCAAGGGACCGGTCTTGTTTGCAGTCCGTGTGCAACTTGTGGAAAATAATAAAACTGAGAGAATAGAAATTATTGAAAGTGCTTTCATTTGTATAAGGAATTAAATTTTAGAACTTGTAGATTAGAAGTTACCTTTGGCGGATAAATAGAATTCCATGCCCTCTTCAATTACATCATTTCCACCCACTCCAGCAATACCTAAGCTGAAGTTCCAAGGTGCGTTTGGCATAAGAATAAACTCCGTACCATAATCCACCCACATTTTATCAGTAAGTACTTTTCCATCGGTGTAATTAACACGGATAAAAGGGAGCATGGTGAAATTACGATGCAAGTGATAGTGTAAGGCAAGGGTGCCCTTAGCGAGCCAAAAAGACTCGTCATTAATATCATTACTAGGAAAGTAGCGACCAAGGGAGAGACGCCCAGACCAGTTCATGCCATATGCTTCGCTTGATTCTGCCATTGCTTCAAAAGCCACACTACTCA
>CBFHYW010000128.1:0-1282 GCA_965660135.1 Opitutales bacterium | reverse complement strand
ATAATCAGCTCACTTCGTGGGTCTGAAGGTCTTAAGCATAAAGAAAAAGTTCGCCCCAAAAGCAGGCCAAAGCTATCGCCTGAATTAACCCACGGACCACTAATGAAAAGCGTAATAAGTGCACCCCGGGTTGGAACAATAGCTATTGAATGCCGAATGCATTCTTACGGAGTTTATGTCCAAGAAATGCTCCAATCTGTAGAGGAGCAATGGAACCAACTTGCAAGAGGGTCAATTCAATATCTACAACGAGATCTATTGCCCGAGAAAATTACTATACGATTTAAGCTATTATCAAACGGTCAAATTACTAATTTAACTCGGATTGATTCAGAAGGACAATCCTTACCAGCAGAGCTCTGTCGTCAAGCAATAGCATCTAGAGTTCCCTTTGGTCAATGGAATCAGGAAATGATCAATGACTTTGGGAACTCTGATACGGTAACCATAAGTTTTTTATATAAATGACAAAACAAGGATATCCACTCATTCCACTAGACCACAAGTGCAATGTACTTCGATTTGAAAACCCGGGCATTTGGGCATTTGAAAAAGGCTGTGGAATACTTTCCCATCCAAATAAAGAAAGTAACAAAGGGAGTCGCCCCCGAACACTTCTTAATGCTGACTATAACCATCAAGATGAGTGCTATAGATGGATTGATAAGGAAGGAATTTCTCAAAGTTTATATTTAGTTCATCGGCTGGACTCACCAACATCGGGGATCATAATTGGTGCAACATCGGAAGATATTGCGTTTCAAATAAAAGAATTATTTGCAAAGAAAGAAGTAAAAAAAACATACTTTGCACTGATTCGCCCAAGAGGGTCCATTAGGCAAGGATTATGGAAAGACAACTTAAGGGAAAAGAGAGAGGATGGGAAAGTTAGAGTTTGGAAAGGAAATGGCTCGACCGCAATTACGAATGCTTCGATTGAACGACAACGTAGCGGGTTAAACGGAATAGCGATGCTTAGACTCGAACCTAAGACCGGAAGAACACATCAGTTACGTGTCCAATGTGCACTACGTGGCATGCCAATTATTGGTGATAAAAATTATGGGGATTTTAATTTCAATCGAAAAATAGCTCGAGCAAGCAAAGTTGACCGACTTTGCCTACACGCTGGAGAAATAGAATTTACTATCAAAATTGAGAATCAAAAAACTCATTTCTTTGCAGATTCCCCTCTACCCCGTTCCATGGGGAAACTACTATATTAATTGAATTAAATATCGAAACCGACAGAAATAAGCCAAATATGACTTTTTATGTGATC
>CBFHYW010000127.1:0-1338 GCA_965660135.1 Opitutales bacterium | reverse complement strand
GAATCCAAAAGCTGGCTGCCGTCCGTTTCTGCATCAGTTGGTTTCGGGGTTTCAGATAACCCCATATATGGACCCTACATTCGGGAATCAAGCACATACATGGAATTTGAAGCAGAGAGTTTTTTACTGAGACAGGCTGATCCTGATTACTTAAGTTATTTCTATTTTTACGGAGAAGGAAAAAGGTTTTTGGAAGTGGATCAACACAAGCTAAGCGGTATTCTTCTCGTCCAGGGCGAACATTCATACAGACCTAAAAACTCTCCTGGGTCAGGGGGGCTTAAACTCCGACACACCTACTACGATCAGGCTTTTGATTTTTCAGACCTGGGCCTTCCATTCTCCATGCAGGTACAATCAAATAAATCAGAAATAATTCCTCATTTCGGCTATCAACTTACTCCAAAAATAAAATTGTCTGCCGAGACTGCATTTGGAATCGATCGGTATGACAACCCATCAGAAAATAATTCGGATCAAAAAATCCAGGTAAATTTAACCGCTAAGCAAAGTGAGCAGACCACATTGCATGCGAGAATATTCCACCATTCCATTCGTTATGATGAAAGGAAAAAAAAGGATGGAGATGGCACAAATTTATTAGAGGGAAATCTCCAAACTAAAAAAATAGGCATTTCTGGGTCATGGGAAAAGCAGTCGAAGAACCCATGGCTAGACACATTAGGAGCAGAACTTAAATACAGCCAATTATCGGATAATGCTGGTGCTTATTATGATTACAGTAAGATCAGTGCAAAACTTTCCCATGAAATTAAAGGGAAGAAATGGAAATCAGTCACGGGATTGGGTTGGGCAAATTATTTATATGATATCAGAACCGTTTCCCCTAGTGCTCAATTTGAAAGACAGAGTTACGGAGTTGATTTACTGGTCACTCGCAAAATATCGGCTGAATGGGAAACTTACCTCAAGTGGCAGTATGAGGAAGATCAATCTAATGCAAGGGATTATGAATATTACACCAACTTTTGGGCATTGGGTGTAAAATGGGAAAACTAGGTAAATTGAAAACAGAAAACAACCAGTCACTCTCGGAGACAAAAAAAACCAATGAAGGAAGGCTTATCATTGGTGCAATCTTATTTCTTTTTGGTTTGCTTACTTTTATCCTTCAGTATTTTGCACTCAATCAATTCTATGATCTGGCAATCGAACGAACGGCGAAGGTCCTTTTACCTGAAATTAAAAACCTCTTTGACGATATAGAAAAGGAACTCCTCGAAGAAAATCTTGATTACATTAATCTTGGCCTGGATCAATTGGTTTACAACGATATTGAGGGGCTTAGAATCCTAGCAATAAGATCCCTCGAAATTC
>CBFHYW010000126.1:0-1587 GCA_965660135.1 Opitutales bacterium | reverse complement strand
GTGCTGTAGGAAATTTCGATAAAGATGGAGCTGGTTTTGGAAAAGGCACAATGCCTGGAGTGGGAAAGGGAGCTGAAGTTTATGCTTATAACTTCCCATCACAAGGTGTTGGTGCAGGTATAGGCAGCCCTGCAGTTGGTGCTGCCGCTGGATTTGCCGGACTTGGAGCCGGTATTGGACAAGCGGTTATGGATGGTCAAGCAGTTCCTGCACTTGGTGGAATAGGGACATATGCCCCTCCTGCACCGACTCAACCTGAAGGTCCAGACTCAGATCAGGATGGAATTAGCGATGCAATGGAAGCTTCCTTTCGTACAAACCCTCAGTCCAGTGATACGGACAAAGACGGAGTTAGCGATGCGGATGAAGTAAAAGGAATGTCAAATCCCCGGGATCCCCGAAGTAAGCCCGGGACACCAGCTCCTGGTGCTGACACCGACCAAGACGGAGTTCCTGCATCATTGGAAGCATTATATGGTTTAAACCCGTCCATGCCCGACTCAGATGGAGACGGTTTCAGCGATGGCGAAGAGATTGCTGCTATGACTAGCCCTACAAATCCAGCAAGTAATCCAGGGGAAATGGCTGGTCCAGCACTCGCGGTTGCTCCGGGAGTTGCAGGTGGCGTAGCAGGTTTAGTTGGTGGAGCAGGAGCAGGAGCAGCAGCTGGCTTAGTTTCTGGACGAGTTTCACATCCACTTGGATTAGGAGTAGGTGAACCTGGCATTGACGGAGTTGGATATGGTCGTGGTGGAATTGGTGATGGTCATGATGATTGGGATTACGATCATCTTCCCAAGGACGGTAATCTTTACATAATGATGCATGTTGACGGGAGTGGTTCAATTTTGAGCACAAGAAAAGCATTGGATGAAATGAAAGACACCCTTCTTAAAAATGCCTTACTTCCCTACTACAAAAATGACGAAGATCTTTACAACAGAAGGGTACTGGTAGTGGATGGGGAAGGTGAGCGAACTCTTAAATTTTTTGCAGACGCGGCAAAGAAAGAGAATGTGTTAGCCCTCGTATTCCAAGACGAAGCTCAACCTGCCTATCACCTTCCTAATTTCAATCGCAAACCAGAAGATCACTACATGGATGATTTGAACGACCTGAAGGAAGGTTTAAATGGATACGGCGGACTTTACCGAGGAATTATGTTCCAAGTAGACCGCGGAAAGACATTCGCTAAATCATTTAAGGAATTTGTTGAGAATGCTTGGCGCGGTGACGGATATTTATCCGGAGCGGGTGAAAACTTAAAGCCATATTATTGGCAGGAAAACAGTGATAATATTCGTAACCGTGATGGTATTGTATTTAGCGATGAATATCATGTGAATTCTGAAGGGGATCCAGCTTATTACATGAATCTGATTATGGATGCTTCCCGTAAAATTGGTTTGGACCTTGGAAGATATGGAGGAGGGCAGGAAGATGGGCGTCACAACTCAAAAATCCAAAATGGTTCTCCTGCTTCATCTGGTATTAACCCAATGTGTCCAATTAAACCAGATCGTAAGGCTAATCCCTCAATTACCGCAAAGGACTCGAGGGGAAGGACTGTAGCCTTTTGTTGTAACG
>CBFHYW010000125.1:0-1823 GCA_965660135.1 Opitutales bacterium | reverse complement strand
CTGATCGAGGTTACCCCAAAACCAGTTGAACCTGTCGTGGATATCAATGCAACTGTTCCAACTTTGCCTCCCGCACCAGTTGAATCAAATGCCACCCTTCCCGTATTACCTGTTGCCGCTGAAAAGACTGAGGGGAATTCAAGTGTACCAGCTCCAGCAAAAGAAGGTAATCAATCTAAGTAAAAATTCTTCTTGGAAGGCTTCAACCTTGGCAGGCAAGAACTGCTTTCATCACTTCAAGTGATTCGCTGTCAATGAATGCCTTTTCTGCATCTTCAAGGTTGTAAATGGATAACAATGCCTCCCCATCCACTTTGCCATCAAGCAGTAAGTTGAATGCCCTTAAGTAATCTGGTTTAGATGATGCATAACTTGTTCGTAGATCGATTTGTTTACGAACAAATTGGGTAAGATCAAAATCAATAGTCTTTGCGTACAAGGCAACTGCAGTCACCGTGCCATCGGGGCGAACGGAACGCCATGCTTCAGCTAACGCAATTGGAGCCCCTGAGGCTTCAATCAGTGCATCTGCTCTATTTGGAAATATTGTTTCAATTTGTTCGGACAATGGTGTGAGGTTTTGGCCCACAGTAATGGTTTGAAATCCCAGAGTTCTTGCCGTGGAAAGTCGTGCAGTTTCATCTTTTTCCGTCCCCGCGATCACCACTTCTGCACCACGGGCACGGGCACAGATTGCACAGAGCATACCGATTATTCCCGGTCCACTCACAATTACCTGATCTTCTGCAGTTATGTCTGTTCGGTCAGCAATACAATGTTCGGCGACTGAAAGAGGTTCTGTTAAGGCCGCAAGTTCCATAGATAAACCATTAGGTATGGGGAGGAGAAATTCTTGATCCACGCAGATGAATTCTGCCATCCCACCGTCAAGATGTAAGCCTTGGACTCTTCTGCGATTAGAAAGCTGGGGCAGTCCATTGTTACAAAAAGGATCACTTGGATCATGCTTTGTTTGCAGGGCAATGATTACTGCGTTTTGTCCCGTTTCCCATTGGTTGACTCCTTCACCGATTTCTACAACTGTACCTGATAACTCATGTCCAAATGTGACTTTAGGAAGAACTGATTCGTACCCTTTGTGATTCAGCCAAGCATGTAAGTCAGACCCGCAAATTCCACAATGGGATACTTTAAGCAATACTTCACCTATTCCTGGCTTTGGTATATCGACCACTTCCAGGCGGGCAGCTCTTTCTTCTCTGGCGTATCTTCGGAAAGCTTTCATTTTTTATCGATTGGGTAGGGTGCGTGAATGGAATGTGCAATTTCGTTTGCCTTTTCTTCTGAAAGTAGAATCTCCACAAGTTTTAATCCAAATGGAACAGCAGTACCGGCCCCGGCAGAGGTGATAATATTTTTATCCATCACAACATCTTCCCCCCGTAATAGATTAGGCAGTTCATTTACAACACTTGCATGAGCGGTGTGTTTTGTTTCGTTCAATACCTTTGCATCGAGTAAAAGAAGAGGAGCTGCACAGATTGCACCAATCCATTTTCCATGATTAAAATGTTTTTGAATAACTTTTAAAACACCCGGGTTTTTACGCAGTTCAAAAACTCCTGGCCCCCCGGGTAAAATCAAAAGATCAAAACTTCTTTCTTCAATGGATTGAAGATTACAGTCTGCCTGAATTGAAATTCCGGATCTGCCTTTTACCGAAAGAGTCTCATCGCATGAGCAAACCGTGACATTAACCTCTGCCCTTCGTAACAAATCAATGGGGCATACTGCTTCAATTTCTTCAAACCCATTTGATATTAAAATGAGTGCATTTTTGGTCAACTCCATGAAAAAAGCTG
>CBFHYW010000124.1:0-1844 GCA_965660135.1 Opitutales bacterium | reverse complement strand
AAAAAAAGACAATTCAATTGATAAAAGTGCCCTCATAGAACACATCGGTGAAATGGTTGAACAGGGGTTAGATGCCATTGCTGTATCCACCGCTCATGGACATACTAAAGGAGTCGGTGATACAACTAAACTCATTCGCGAATCTTTCCCATCCTTAACAATTATTGCTGGTAATGTAACTTCAGGAGAGGGTGTTGAATTCCTTGCGGATGCCGGTGCAAATGCTATAAAAGTTGGACAAGGACCTGGATCTATCTGCACTACTCGAGTAGTTGCAGGTGTTGGTATCCCGCAAATGACTGCACTCTACACAGCATCTCAGGGAGCCAAGAAAAAAGGGGTCTCTATCATTGCAGACGGGGGAATTTCGAAATCAGGTGATATTGTGAAAGCACTTACTTTATCCGAAGCGGTAATATGCGGGGGATTACTTGCGGGATGTAGAGAAGCCCCCGGTAGAATAGTAGAAATTGAAGGCAAATACTATAAACAATACAGGGGGATGGGTAGCCTGGAAGCAATGAAGGAAGGATCTGCATCTAGATATGGTCATAAAAAAGAAGATCTTTCTGCAAAAAGCACGGCGGAGGGCATCGAAGCACTCAAAGAAGTTGCCGGATCGGTAAAGGAAACAATTCAAACATTAGTCGGTGGACTACATTCCGGTTTAGGTTACCTAGGTGCTAAAAATCTTAAAGAGCTTAAAGATAAGTCAAGATATATAAAAGTCAGTGCAGCTGGGCAGAAAGAGTCAGGTACCCACGATGTGATTGAAGTCAAGAGTAGTGATTTCGCGAGATCTTAAATTTTAATCAAATTACAATCTTATGAATTCATTGATTGATTCAGAACAAAACATCTATTCCGTTATTGGTGTAAGCATGGGAGACGAGGGAAAAGGTCGAGTAGTTCATGAAATTTTAGAGCAGACTCAAAATGAAACTGGGCCTGCTCCATACGGAGTTATTAAAGTAAATGGGGGTGCAAATGCTGGACACACTGCTGCAGGTTTAAAGCTCAACTTGCTTCCATCGGGTGTTGGTAACCCTGATGTCGAAAAACTAATAATAGGCAGCGGAGTAGTAGCAGATCCAAGAAAATTTTTATGGGAATCCAAACCGCTTGAATCTCGAGGTATATCTGTACTAAGCAGATTACTTATCGATGAAAAAACACAAATCAGTGACCTAACTCACAGGCTTCTAGATCTAGCTTGGGAAAATTACCGAGTTAAAGAACTTGGTTTAGAAAATCGAGGCTCTACTGGGCGCGGGATCAGTCCTGCTTACTGCGACGAAACCGGTCATTGGCAAATTTTTTATCAATCCTTTAAGGAAGACAGAAGGCTTTTCCGAAAATACCTAAAGGGCAGAGTGAATCGTGCTATGGATACAATTCGTTTCGTATGCAAAATAAATGAAGAAAGTTGGAATAAATTCTTTAATACTCTTTCTGTAGCAGAAATAAATGCAAATGCAGAATCGATTAAAGAGCAAATTTTTGATGAGAGCGAATTTGAGTTTTTCAACTTTAAAGGTGAAGTGCCTTTTACCCTTAATTTTGAATACCTAGAGCATGTATACTGGGAAGCAGGACAAAAATTAATTCATGCAATAGGTGATATTAGAAGTGAAATTATTAAAAATTGCAAAAGATCTAAAACCATTGTGGCAGAATTTGGGCAAGCTTATTGGCTAGATAAACGACACGGGTTCACTCCAAATGTAACTGCGTCGCATACGACTACGCCTGAATTGTTTACATCTGCTGGGATTCCAGTACAACCGGTCGTAACCATCGGGTGCTGTAAAGCATATGACACAAAAGTCGGAACTCATCACTTT
>CBFHYW010000123.1:0-1903 GCA_965660135.1 Opitutales bacterium | reverse complement strand
GCATGCCTAGAGAACCGCAAATCACCGCCAATTCGTCTGATAATATATCCCCAAACATATTTTCAGTGAGCAGGACATCAAATTGATTGGGGTCCCGAACAAGCTGCATAGCTGCATTATCGACATACATGTGGGTAAGTTCAATGTCAGGATTATGCTTCTGCACACAATTGATTACTGTATCTCGCCAAAGAACGGAGGTTTCGAGCACATTTGCCTTATCAACTGAGCAAATCCGTCCTTCCCGGAGGGAGGCGGCGGTTATAGCAAGTTCGGTTATTCGCTCAATTTCACTGGTACGGTAAACCATTGTGTCAATCGCCAGCTTCTCTCCATTTTCCAATGTCTTTGTTTCCTTTGGTTGTCCAAAGTAAATTCCGCCGGTTAGTTCGCGCACGCACAAGGTATCGATGCCATTGGCTACGGTATCAGGGCGGAGGGGAGAAAGGTCAGAAAGTTCTGGGTAAAGATTGCCTGGGCGTAGGTTGGCAAATAATTCAAATGCTTTTCTAATAGGCAGAAGGGCGGCCCGTTCCGGTTGTTCTTTGGGTGGTAGGTTTTCCCATTTTGGACCACCGACAGAGCCGAAAAGGATGGCATCCACTTCCCTGCATGCAGATAATGTGGAATCAGGGAGGGCTTTTCCGTGGTTGTCTATACCAATTCCGCCGACATCGTGGTTGCTCGTTTCGATTGTAAAATCGTGGAGGTTTCCAAGCTTTTCAAGTACTTGCAGACTGACGTTCATGACTTCAGGGCCGATCCCGTCGCCGGGTAGAGTTGTAAATCGTAATGTTTTCATCCGAACGAGCATCCATAAGGTTTCATTAAAAACAGGCAACATTGAAAACTTCGATACCACGCAGAACGCATGATGTAATTGACAAAATAATCTTCTTTGTTATGGTAGGTATCTTTTACAGTCTCATCCTCGAAGGAGCGAGCCCTGCTCGCTTTTTTTGTTTATAAATAAACCCACCTAATTACATC
This sequence comes from Opitutales bacterium, assembly GCA_965660135.1. Classification (GTDB taxonomy): domain Bacteria; phylum Verrucomicrobiota; class Verrucomicrobiia; order Opitutales; family Seribacteraceae; genus Seribacter. The sequence goes on along the minus strand of CBFHYW010000123.1, from coordinate 913 downwards.
AATCATGAGTAGCGAAATCCTCGCAGTTCTTGAATATATGGAGAAAGAGAAGGGCATCAGTCGTGAAGACATGATCGCCACGATTGAAAGTGCCATTAAAACGGCCGGAGAAAGAGGAGTCAATTCTTCTGGTGATATTCGCGTGGAAATTAGCCCAAAAACTGGTGCGATGAAAGCGTGGACGCAGCTTGAAGTTGTCGAGTCTGTATCAGATACCTCAACTGAAATCCATTTAGATAAAGCCCGCTTGTATGCTGAAAGTCCACAAGTTGGTGACATAGTTGAGCGTGAACTTGATCCATCTTACCTTGGTAGGATTGCTGCCAAGACTGCCGAGCAGGCGATTAAGCAAAGACTGCGACAATTTGAGAAAGAACATATTTATGACGAATTTCGTGATCAAGTAGGTAATTTAGTCACCGGAATTGTTCGTCGAAAAGACCGTGGGGATTTAGTGGTTGAGGTCGGGAAAGCGGAAGCACTTTTGCCCTGGAGAGAAAGAGTACCCGGTGAAGACTGGGCACCGGGTGAACGTATTCGTTGCCTGCTTAATAAACTTGAGCAGCATGGTCGTGGTCCTGAGTTGGTTTTGAGTCGCTCTAGTTTGAATTTTGTCCGTAAGCTTTTCGAAATGGAAGTGGCGGAGATTGCCGATGGTACAGTTACACTTGCTGCAATGGCAAGAGAGCCCGGTTATCGTACCAAGGTTTGCGTAAAGAGTAATGATCCGAAAGTCGACCCTGTTGGTGCCTGTGTTGGTGCCCGTGGAGCTCGTGTTAAAAGCATTGTTCGGGAAATGAATGGTGAAAAAGTTGATATTGTTCGGTGGTTTGAAGACCCGATTGAACAATTAGCTGAAGCCCTTAAACCCGCGTTACCTCAAAATGTTACTCTTGATCGTGAGAAAAGAAGA
>CBFHYW010000122.1:0-1952 GCA_965660135.1 Opitutales bacterium | reverse complement strand
AAGTGGTTAAACTCATGCAAAGGCAGAAAAAAGCACAACCGACCACCCAGCAAACATTTCGAACCACGGCAATATCAGACATTACCCTACCCGACTTTAATGAGCTTGATGTAAAAGACCTTGCACCTGTTGTGGAAGCTGCAGCACCCACAATGGGCGACGCCGGGGCAATGAATAATGATAAGATGAAAAAAGCTATGGCTGGTATCGGGCTATCATTACCGAAAACTATGCAACAGCGCTGCGATCCTCAAAAAAGGATTGCCCGTTTAAAATCTGGCGGTGGGAAAACAATGACTGAGGCCGCCATTGTTAAAGGTTTGAAATGGTTGCAAACCATGCAAGACCCCGATGGTTCATGGGGTGGAAAAGATAAAGATGCAGATGGCAACCCAAAATCAACTGATAAAAATGCGATGACCGGGATGGCACTACTCTGCTACCTTGGTCATTGTGAATTACAGGATTCGCCTGATTATGGTCCAACTGTCCAGAAAGCTATCAACTTTATCACCTCCACGACACCGGAACCAACAATTAATGGTGGTGCTGGATCCTACTCCCACCCAATTCGGGCTTATGCACTGTGTGAGGCCTACACCATGACGAAAATCAAAAAACTGGAGGAGTTTGCCCGTCGGGCAACCCTTCACATCATAAAGGGGCAAAATGAAAATGGCGGATGGGCATACGGCTTTGGTAAAGGAGTTGCCGCCCACACTGACTTATCAGTAACTGGTTGGAACATTCAAGCACTTAAAGCAGCTGCTTATACTGGTATTGAAATTTCCGGCTTAGATGAGGCAATGGATAAAGCTATAAAATATGTAATTGAGTGTCAGGACGATCAGGGTAGGTTTGCTTATCAAAGAGGAAAAGGGGGCAGAGCCAGTTTGACTGGAGCAGGAGTGCTTTGCCTTCAAATTTGGAAGAATGCAAAATCTGAAGAAGCTAAAAAAGGCCTCGAATGGATTGCTCAAAACCAAGCTATTATAAAAGAATGGAGTAAGGTGGATGTTTATGGTTGGTACTATAATGCACAGGCATGCTTTCAAGCGACTGGGGTCTCTGGTGGTTCAAAATTCTGGAAGGCTTGGAATAAGGATTTTCAACAAACCGTTTGCTCAAATCAGGCACCTGATGGTCACTGGCCTCACGGTAATCATTTCCATGGAGATACCGATATTTACAGGACAACTATGGCAATTTTAATGCTCGAAGTTTACTATCGTTACATGCCCACGACAAAGGTGTAACCGCTAAATTTATTTTTTCTCGCAGTTTACATTTTTAGAAGTATTGTTTGGTCGTTATGGACCAAGAAGAAACTTACGCAGAGGAGAATCAAATTCCTGAGCAGGAATATAACCAAGAATATGAGAGCGTAACTGTTGCTCCACCCCTGGAAGGAGCGTTCAGCAAATATATGAGGGAATATCGCTTACTTAACAGCTTACTTATTTCCCTCTTCATGATGACTATACTCATGGCTTCAATTTGGGGAATGATGATGGGCATTGCATTAAGCGGAGAGGGAAGTTCAGATTTCTCTGACGGGGGGGCGGCACCCGCTGCACAAAAACAGGAAAAACAAAAAGTGGTTAAACTCATGCAAAGGCAGAAAAAAGCACAACCGACCACCCAGCAAACTTTTCGTACTACTGCAATATCAGACATTACTCTACCCGATTTCAATGAGCTCGATGTAAAAGACCTTGCACCTGTCGTGGAAGCAGCAGCACCCACAATGTCCGACGCTGGGGCAATGAATAATGATAAGATGAAAAAAGCCATGGCTGGTATCGGGCTATCATTACCCAAAACAATGCAACAGCGTTGCGACCCAAAAAAACGTATTGCCCGATTAAAATCCGGGGGTGGTAAGACCATGACGGAAGCAGCCATAGTCAAAGGGTTAAAATGGTTACAAACAACTCAAGATCCTGAAGGTT
>CBFHYW010000121.1:0-2045 GCA_965660135.1 Opitutales bacterium | reverse complement strand
CCTTAGGATTCTTTTCAGCGAATCGTGCCATTGCCCAAAGAGATATTCGACCTAGTACGATAGATGATATTCGAAATAGGCAATATATTCGTAACTCTCGAACACTAGGTTCTCCACCCTCAATCGGAATAGGCCAAAGTGATCTTGGAATTCAAAGACCAGTCGAAGCCAAAAACACCGGCTTTGGGTATTATCTTGGTTTTGAGACTAAGCTTTATTACACTAACAATCCAGCATCTGTTAATAGCGGAACCCTCAATGAATCAAGTGGAGTTTGGGAAAATGCACTTAGAAACCATTTTCTGCTCGGTGCCTTTGACTTAGGAGGAGCAACTTTTTCTCCAATGATTAGTTTAAATTATACAAAATTTACCCATTTTGGAGACGAGCTTTTTGATAATTTTGATTTTGATTCGTTAGGGCTTAATTTCGCCGGTGTATTTCAATTTGGGCAAGGATGGACTATTCGTCCGAGCCTGGGTCTTTCCTTCGACCTTAACCCAAAGGAAGGACTTGAGAGACAATATCACCAAATATCCCCCTCACTTGCGTTGGGAAAGCAATTTAAAATAGGCAAAGCTCAGTCATTTATCGAATGGTCACTTGTGCAAAATTTCACGGACTCTGCATATGTTGCACCTGGTGTACCTGATGATAAACTAGACAGGTTTGAAACTGCATTAATTTGGGGAGTTAACATCCCATTTCATAATTTCGAGTTCAGCCCTTTCATTCGACTAGGATATGCCAATTACTCCAATCAAGATCGGGGTGATTTTCTTACCAATTTAGGATTGGAGCTTAAATACTCATTTTCCCATTGGTTCTACATAAAAACATTTGCCAACTTTAGTTCTCGCCAATCAGACGAAGACACTTACGACTTCAACAGGTTTGACTCAGGAATAGGTGCTGCATTGAATGCAAAATTCTAAAACTTTCGAACTGAAATTTATTTTTTCTGTTGCCCGTTTAGTTTTAGTTTTTTGCGTTCTAAATAACGCATGGGCAGAAAGCATAAGCCAAGAAACAGTTCAGCCAAAAATTAATATAGTTGAAGGTAAATGCTTCCTTCAGCCAAAAGATATTAAGCTGGCTGATACCTTAGAACTAAAACCAGGGCTTATCATCAATCAACTTTTTCCCTATGCTTTGGTGACTGGAAAGGATTCATACTTAGAAGTTTTAGATTATCCTGAGTCAAAAAATGTATTTAGACTTGGACAATCGAGTGCAATCGAAAATCGTCAACCATATCACCTTTATTACTTTCAAGGTTCTTCCTTAATTTCCAACCGTGATTACGCTAAATGGAGGCTAGAAACAAAATCGACCTTGATTCATATATACGCTCAGGGAACATGGATGGTAGAAACAACCGAAAAACTTGGGTTGAAAATTATTTTATTGGAAGGAACTCTTCAGGTCTTAGGTGAAAAAGAGCCTTTGACATTAAGCGCGGGAGAACTCGTTTTAGTTAGCGATAAAAACGATCAAATTAGCCAAACAATTAAGATTGATCTGCCCCTAATGCTGAATACATGTCGCTTAATTAATAATTTCGAAACAAAATTACCTTCCCTTTCACGATTGATAAGCGCAGCTCAAGTTCAATCAATAAGATTGAAGAAAAGGTATGAAGCAGTTGTGGGTGGAGTTAAAGAAAACAAGTTACAAATTTGGGCAATTAAAAAAGAATGAATCCATCATTTTTCATTTAATATTCGGCATATCCTCGAACTTCTTAGAAAACTTGTAACTTGACGGAAGAGCACTTGCCTAATTGGCAAATTATCGTTAAAAGAGCATGGTCTTGAGTCTACCTGAAGAATATAAATATCGTGCGTTCATTACTTATGCCCATAAGGATGAGGATAAGGCTAGTTGGCTTCGTAAGAAATTAGAAGACTTTCGCGTCCCAAAACATTTAGTTGGCCAGGAAAGCCCGTATGGGATTATCCCCAGTCGATTATACCCAATCTTCAGAGACCGAGATGAATTAGCCGGTGCAGCACAACTTGGACCTTTAATTGAGCAGGCACTAG
>CBFHYW010000120.1:0-2430 GCA_965660135.1 Opitutales bacterium | reverse complement strand
CAACCAATCATGGAATTGATAATGTATTGATTGCCCAGTCCAGTAGTTCCTCCAATGACAACCTTGAAATTGGAACACAGGGTTCGAGGGTTGAGATTTATATTGATTCAGGATTATCTGGAGAACTTGATACAGATGTAAGTATTGAGGCCGGAATTCTTGTTAATAAATGGCACCATTTAGCATTGGTTTATGGTTCAGAAATGAGTTTGTTTATCGATGGCACAAAAATTACCACATGGACTCAGTATAATGGAAAACTCGACAGTAGCGTAAATTCTCCCCTCACCCTAGGGCTGGCTCGTCCAAATTTAAATCTTTGGGGAGAGTTTAAAGGCTTAATGCAAGATGTTAAGATTTACGACTCCGAACTGAGCCCGATTGAAATTGGAATTCTAGCTGATGTGGGGTCGATACAAAGCTTTACCACAGGAACTCAACCAGCACCACCCTTGGTTCAGGTTAGACCTGCTACCAGTATTACTGAAAGTAACGCAACACTTCATTATGAATTGCTCTCCTACGATGAAGCTCAGCCTGAAATTATTATGTATTGGGGACCGGTCGACCGCTCGGATAATTCTGGATTATGGGAAAATAACCAAAGCTTGGGTCCACAAGGTACGGGTGAAGGAAATGTAACGATAAGTGGCTTTCAACCAGGAGATACAATCTTCTACCGTGTACAGGCAAAGGGGCTAACTTACAGTGATTGGTCAGATGAATACGGGGAGGTTAGAACTGTGGCACTACCTGGTATATCAAGTTTGCCGGCAAATGGAATAAGTCCTACTCGTGCATCTCTGCGTGGCACGGTAATTTCCAATGGAGGAGTTAAGCAGATTTCAGCTCTCTCCGTCCCTCAAGTCTCCAATGATTTAATTGCTCATTGGCGCTTTGATGAAGGTAGTGGCCAAGAAGCCTATGATTCAACTGGTTTTAGTACACCTGCTGAAATTTTTGATGGCGTGTCTTGGGTTGAGGGAATGGGAGGACAATGGGGAAAAGCTTTAAACTTTGATGGTAGTTCTCTTGCGTACCTAAAAGCAGGATCTTTTAGGATAGAGGGTGGTATGAGTTTTTCTGCATGGGTGTATAAAGAAAACCTGGGCATTTATCAAAGGGTTTTTGATTTTGGAAATGGTGCAGACAGTCAAAACCTTATACTTTCAAATCGATGGAAAAGCAGCGAAGTAGAATGGTCTGTTCGAAGAGGTGCAAATAACCAAAATTTAGTAGTTACAAATTTTTGGACTCTCAACGAATGGCAGCATGTGGTTGGCTCAGTGAACGAATCTGGAATTATGAAGGTTTTTCGGAATGGGGAATTAAAGGGCTCAAAGCTTGGTCACATTCCTACATCCACTACTCGTACAAGTCATTTGATCGGTAGGAGTAACCGGGGTTCCGATGATTATTTTTATGGAATGATGGATGATCTTCGGGTTTATGATCGAGCAATTACTGCCGATGAGGTCATCAGTATTTACAATGGAGACCTTCAAGTTGAAAAAATACTTGGAGGTGAAAACCCCGAGGTTACAATTTTCTGGGGTGATGAAGATGCCGGGCAAACCACTGACGTGAATTCTTCGTCCTCTGGTGCTTGGGATGCCAATATTTCTCTTGGAGTCTTAGCTCTTGGTGAATTTTCAGTTCCTCTCAGCAATTTGCAGACAGGCAAAACTTATTTTTATCGAATAATAGCAAATAATGCTGCTGGAAGTACTCCCCTGAGTGAGGTTTCCACCTTTTCAACTGGTTCCTTTGGATTTAAATCGGATTCTTTTTCAGAAGGAGAAATGCTACTTTGGCTTGATGCTTCTGATGTGAATGGAGATGGAAATGCCTCCAATGAGCCCTTTGGGGGAGTTGTCGATCAATGGCGCGACAAGTCTGGTGCGAATCGACATGCAGGTAATGGAAATGGGCCAGAATTAAGAGTTGGAAGTTGGAACGGTTTATCAACCTTAAAGTTTGATGGGTTAGGTAATTACTTAAGAGTGAGCGACTCGAGTGCTTTTAATGTGGGGGAGGATATGACCCTTTTTGTGGTAGCTAAAGGAGATGTGTTAAATGATTGGAGGCCTATTATCACCAAAAGAGGAGAAGATGACATGGGGTGGCAATTCAGAAAAGGTGATACAGACTTTGCGACCTTTACTATTCGTGGAACCAGCGGGAGCGACGGTCAAAACGGTGGTACTTTAATCAATGGTGAAACTCATGTTTGGTCGATGCGAAAAAACTCTGCCAAACGGACACAGTGGGCCGATGGCAATCTAGAGTTTAATATCGATGATAGAGGTATAATTCCATCGACCACGAGTGACTTGGTTATAGGTGCACGCGACCAAAATGGAATTAGTTCATTCGGCGGATTCGAGATCGGAGAAATCCTTATTTATGACAAAGCTTTAAGCGATTCAG
>CBFHYW010000119.1:0-2466 GCA_965660135.1 Opitutales bacterium | reverse complement strand
CCCCCTATTTACAGTATGCAGTGGCTCGGATTTATAGTATTTTTCGAAAGGTTGAAGTCCGACCTGATGAAACTTTAAGCACGACTTACATGCCAACGACCGATTCGGAAAAAAAGCTTTCTCGCAAACTACTCTTTTTCCCCGGAGTCCTAAAACAAACGGCCAAGGAATTGAAACCGCACTTTCTCGGGGGGTATCTGTATGAACTTTCGACTGAATTCAGCTCATTCTACAACCAAAGCAAGGTTATGGTGGAAGATAAGGAGATCAAAACACTCAGGCTCCTGCTTTGTGCCCGAACATTAAGTATTTTGGAGATCGGGTTAAATATTCTGGGAATCGAAACCTTGGAAGAAATGTAATCCGCACAAAAAGGGAAAAGAATACGAATTACTAATACTTCAGGTATTCAATCAGTAATGCCTCTGAACTATACATCTTCCACTTCTTACCGTCACGCTTGAGCGTGTGTAACATCTTCACCCGATTATCGCGAAATGCGGCATTCCCGGAAAGCTTTTGTGTAACCTGTAAAACCTGAACTTTCGCCTCTTCGCCATCCACCTCGATCACTTCAAGTTGTTGAATGGTGTACTTTAGTTGCAAACGGGCAAAAATATAGGTCATCATATCCTTCGAGCTCTCTTTGGTGGGAGATTCCGGATGAATCGTATCCAAGGCCATGTTAATATTTCTTTTGGACACTGCAAATATGTTACTTTTGATTACATCCTTCAATTCCTTGACCAATGCAGGATCAAGCGGTTTTTTTTCAGGTTCTGCAACCGCTGCATCTACCTTAGGCTCTGCCGTTCCAGTCGATGAACCCGGCAGTGATGTACCGGGTAAATCCTGAGCAAGTAAGAAAGGAGAAAAGCATGATAAAACCGAGACCAAATATATGGGAAGAAAAGTTTTTGCGTTGAATGTCATTTCTTTAAAGTCGTTTAATTTGAAAATTTTTCAATTCTAAAAATATATTTAAGTTTATGCAGATATCTAAAGTAGATTTGCATATAATCGCTGATTTTGGACAAAAATATAATTATTATTTCCGGGCAAACTATTTAATCAGTGGGAATCAGGGGTACTTGAATCGAAAAATATTCAGAGTCAACTGCTCCTCCCCATCCGCCCTTTTTGTAAACCAGTCCGGTCAGGAGTTTTTCACTCTTTTCAGCCCAATCCGAACGTTCCAATCGTAATTTGAGAGAACTCTGGTCGCGGGTAAGAAGTTGATTACCGTCGGAGCGGGTCAAACGATTTGAGCAAAAAAAGACAGGACGCTCCTGATCTTTTTCCAAGGAGGGATTTCTGGATTTTAAAATAAGTTCGATATAGCGACCTTGATCGGATGCAGAAACTATCCAATCATCACCCAAAGGTTTAGGAATCAACTTTCTGCACTCATCGAATTTAGACAGCAAAGCCTGGTCGAACGCTTTTTCCTTCACGACCTCGACCTCCGCATCTAAGTCTGCAAAGCCTGGCTTACACTGTCGTGAGCAGGCTAACCAGGATGCTTTTGCCTTAAGGGTAATCAAAGAACCGACCTCCAAATCATGGGGCGCCTGAACTTTGGTCAAAAAAAGAGTTTCTCCATAATGACCATTAGCACGAATTCTTGCCATCTTAACTTTTTCCGGAAGGCTGTATAACATTTCTTCTGTTACAAAGCCAGGCGGCAACTCCCAATTAATTGAGGGCGGAACTCCCACATCACCAGGATGTTTCCAATAGGTGTGCCAACCTTTATCTCTTATAATTCTCCAACCTATCCAAAATTCACCCCCCGGAATTATTCCATCTTGCTCAAAAACTAATTCCATCTGAAGAGGTCCTATTTTTTTCATGCCCATGCATGAAAGACCAAGGGTGAGGAAAAAAGTTATAAAAAACTTAGTTGCCTTCTTTTTCAACTGAAAGATTTCCCACAACCGCAGGTCGTTTGTGCATTTGGATTTCTGAGTTCAAATCCTTTACCGGTCAATCCATCATCAAAATGAATCTCAGTTCCGGATAAATACTCCATGCTATCTCCATCCACAGCAAAATTAACTCCCTGGCTTTCGCCCAATTGATCTGTTGACTTTGGATGATCCATAGACATTCCATACTCAAATCCAGAGCATCCACCTGGTTCAATAAAGATACGAAGTAATTTTCCATCTTCTGCATCTTTGGACATGCATTGTATTTGTTTGGCTGCTTCTTCTGTAAGAGAAATCATAATACTAGTCTAGTACTCTCGGGACTTCTGTCAAACAAACCTAAATGCAGCGTAAATTGTGCCAAAAAAAGGATTTTTGTGTAAAAAGTTAAGTATTTTCTTGAAAAGGAGTATCGGAAAACTTAATGTTTAGGGACATTGGCATAAATGAAACATATATTTAACGAAGTACATTACGAACTGACTCGTAAAATCGCAGAAGGTGGAATGGGATTGGTCTACGAAGCGACACAAAA
>CBFHYW010000118.1:0-2557 GCA_965660135.1 Opitutales bacterium | reverse complement strand
CGCAAGGGCAGTAATAGCCGCATTTGGTCCGGGGATGGGAATTACCGAAAGGCTCCTCCTGCGACATTCTCGAACGAGACGGAATCCAGGATCACTGATCCCCGGATAACCTGCGTCAGAAACTAGAGCAACTTGTTGCCCTGACTCAATTAATTCGGCTAATTCAATCGATTTCTTCTTCTCGTTTTCTTCCCGATAAGAAACAAGGGGCTTCGTTAAGGAAAGAAAGTCCAATAATTTCTTAGTTACTCTGGTGTCCTCACACGCAACAAGGTCTACCTGTTTGAGAATCTTAATTCCGCGCAATGAAAAATCATCTAAATTTCCAATAGGCGTAGCGACTAAAAATAATAAACCTCGAGGAATATCCTCTTTCATGAGGTAATTTGAACTTTAGGTCTTCAGCGATTAAAGCCACCCTTATCAAAACCGCCTGGCAAGCTATATTCCCAACTTGCGGGTCTACCTTGAGGCATTTTTGAGTCATCAGGGGATGCAGTAAAGCATCCTACAAGAGAAAGAATGAGAGAAGTAAGGATAAGAATAGAGGCAATTTTTTTCATCGTTAAAGATTAATGTTTTTATCGGGCTCAGGAACAATTTGAATTCTGTCACCGGGTCGTAAAATATTGGGTTGCCCAAATTTTGGTAGAATGTAAGCAAGAGCAAAACCTTTGTCTGTGCTTTGTACTTTAACTCGTGCAGCCTCCTTTGGACCCTTCCAAAGGGTGAATACATTTCCTGCCTGAACTCCACGGTCCGATCCGATGGGGAGCATTAACATTCCAGAACGACTGTCTATTCTGGCGACTGTTGAATACACTCCATTTGCATTCATTTGGGTTATTTGGGTTATCTCTTCGACTGCTCCGTTTGCAAGCATGGGGGGACCTTTTGGCTGAGTAGCAAATGGGTTAACTGCGATGACGGAATCTTCATCTAAGGTGTCTGGACCTCCCTTCTGTTTTTCTAACATTTCATCAACTCCGCGCTTGTAACCAGCGGCATCAGCCATGGTTATTTCTTTACCAAGAGATGTTATTTTGGCGTCGTACTCATTTTTCATTTCATCGATTTCAACAATATGCTTTTTCTCACTCTCAACTTTTTGCTGCTCGAGTCCCGCGATGTTATTGTTTAAAACAGTAATTTGTTGCTCGGAAGCTTCTTTTTCTGATTTGCGTTCAGCTTTTTCGGCAGTTAAGTCGGCCTCCACTTGTCCGAGTTTAACCTCAAATTCTCCAGACTTCCTTTCCCAGTCTTCCTTTTGCTCTTTCATTTTATCAAAAAGGTTTTGGGATTCGCGAAGAGCTTCGTCTCTTTCAACAATCATCGCCCGCAATTTCCCAATTTCAGAAAATTTTTCATGGCGATCCTTGTAAAACATTCCAAGCAATGTTCTAACTCGGTTTTGACGAGAAACTCCTGGGATTACAGAACCATCTTCTTTTTTAACATCTTCCTTAGGAAATAATTTTTCATCAGCAAAAGGATCTTTCAAACTCGCGATAGACTCAGCTTTAACTGATGGGTTTAATTTCCACTTTTTGCTCTCTGAATCCCAAATAAAAGTATTAGCTCCAAATTCCATTGAATGGGCTTCCAAGGCATCCCTGTAATCAGGATTGCGGAGAATGGCATCCTCGGCAGACCTTAAATTAGATAGAGCTTCAGCGAGTGGGTTCTCGTCGTTTAATCCAACTGGTTGATTATCATCAAATATTTCATTAAAAGCACTTCGTTTAGTGGAAATCTCTTTCCATTGTGCTTCTTTTTCGGACTGCAGGATCAGATAGCCGTTTTTAACCTGCTCATCCAGAAAATCGTATTCTTGTGACTTCTTGGTCTCTGAAGTAAACCACAGAAGGGCTACAAGTCCGGCAAGTGAAAGTAAACTTAGTAAACGAAAGAGTACGGCTAATGCATTCATGGGCGAAATTTGTTATTATGTATAAACATGAAAGGCAATCCAAAGGATGGCAAACGATTAATTTAAAGAGTCTGTCAAGAGTAAGCACGAACTTGGTAAACTTGAGCACGATTTAATCCATGAGTACTGAGAATTTCTATCTCTATGGCCTGTGTATTAATGTTTTCAAAAGTATGCTTGGAAAAACCAAGTTTGTTATCAAATACTTCGAGCAATTCTTGCCAATGCCCAACCTCGTTCATGTAGTAAATTTTGTAATCCTTCACAATGGAGAGAGGGATTGGATAAGAGAAAATTTCTGGTCGGGCAGGGTATAGATATTCTAAGGAAGCATCCCAAACAATTTCAATTGAAGAGATATCGATATTTTCTTCCCAGTGAAATTCTATGAATTCGGGAAATCTAAAGTCTGTTTCTTCAGAAATCCATAAATTGGGCAAAAAATCCGGACGATTTTTTTCGCTTTTAACATTATTTGCAAAATAAACTTCCTGCTTAGGATCGATTTCTAAAGCAATTGAATTCGATGGACCGGGTAAATCAGGTAATTTCGGGCAAAATTCGGAGTAAGGGTTATGTAATCCTGCCCCGATCTCCTTTATGGGGTAATGAAAAAGGAGACCTGTA
>CBFHYW010000117.1:0-2790 GCA_965660135.1 Opitutales bacterium | reverse complement strand
CTCGGATGCTGGGTGCGTCCAAAGGGTTTCGTCTATAAAATGATACCTGTATTGACGGGCAGGTAAACCTGTGGCCCGGTCCACGATCCCTTCATCAATTCGGCGGATCAATCTTTCCTGAGTTAATGGATCAAGCCATCCGTCAACGGGCACTCCGGAAAGATCTTCTAACTGCTCCGAGGTTACGCCATGAAGCGGGCTATCCTCATCATCAACCATACTTGATGGTTCAGGCAAAAATGTGATCGGAGAATTTCCATCTTCAAGCTCAGAAGGGAATTGATTAAAAAGGTATAACGAAAAAACCAAAAGGGCCGCTAAGCCCAGGGGAATCCAAAAATGAATCGACGGTGCGGTACGGGCAGGATCGGAATCGGGGTCGGGAGTGTGACGCATTGCAACCGAACCGGCTTCACCCAATGCATCTTCCACCCGTTTAGAGAAATCTTTAGATGGAGGACGGGGGGTCAACCCAGCCAATTCCTTTTCCAATTCTTCCCAATCACTCATGATTGTTTTGGGTGGGGTTTACCTTCAATTTCCCTGGGGACAGAGTCTTTAAGTTTTTGCAAGGCGTAACGATAACGGGAAGCAACGGTATTTAAAGACAGGTCCAAGGTCCGTCCAATTTCATCAAATGTAAGTTCACCCCAAATTTTAAGGGTTAATACTTCCCCTTGTTCTTTTGGTAAACCTTCAACCGCACGAAGAAGAGCCTGGTTACGCTCGTCCCTTTCTAGGTTTCTGTCAAAAGATGAAGATAAAGGAGATTGAAGATAAACTTTTTCCTCTCTTATACGACGACGATCCAAGCTTCTTGCCCAATCAATTGCAAGTCTTCGAATCGCACGGTATACAAGCCCGGGTGAAACTTCTCCAGTATGCCCATAAAGCCGCCAAATACGAACAAATGCCTCCTGCACTAAATCCTCGGCATCATCCGGAAAGCGTGCCTGTTGGCGGGCAAACAAAAGAAGCTTTGCTCCATGCTTGGCAAACCAGGCTTTCCAAATTGGTTCAGGGTTGTTCATATTACAATTCTTTTAGCGAAACTAGAACAGTAGTTTGTTTAAGACTATAAAAAGTTTCTCTCATATTCAAATCGATTAAATGTTAAAAATAATAGTACTTTATTCATAGATTTGAAAAGTTGGCATTATAGATGCAACTACCATTTTAATAAAGGGCAGAGTTATTCAAAAGGATAACATTAAATAATGTGCGACTCTTGGGCGGAGTCGCACATTTTTTTTTGTTCTAACATGTCCTTTTTTCTGCGTTGAGCTGTATATTATGAATCAACAAGGAGCCAGATTGAATCCTTTTATTTAAACTAATGATTTATCATGGTTAAATTTAAACTTTTTTTAAAATCGGTTAAATTTGGCACCGTAGATGCAAAGAACCATTTTAAAGGGCAAGGTTATTCGTAAGGGTAACAACAAATTAATGTGCGACTCTAGGCTGGGTCGCACATTTTTTTTGTTCTAAATTGCTCAAAAGAAATTCTGAAAGTTACAAAGCGAGTAACCTTGTCTTTAAAAGTACCCTGCGATATGCGTATTTCTAATACTTCAATTCTTTACACCTATGAAACTCCTTCAAAACATCGAGCTTGCTTATTGTACAAATGTACATCGGGGCAGTACTTGGGAGGAAACATTTCATGCACTGAATACCTATGTTCTGGAAGTCAAAAAATTAGTCTGCCCTGAGGATCAATTCGCAATTGGGCTCAGGTTAAGTGCAAACGCGGCAAAATCTCTTGCCAAACGGGAAAATTTACTCGCTTTTCAGAAATGGTTGCATGATCAAAATTGCTATGTTTTCACCATCAACGGTTTTCCCTATGGGAATTTTCATGGGGAACGGGTAAAAGAACAGGTTTATCGTCCGGATTGGACGAAAACCGATCGATTGGAATATACTATATTACTTTTTGAAATCCTGGAAAATCTTCTGCAACCGGGAGAGGAGGGAAGTGTGAGCACATTACCTGCATCCTTCAAAGAATTTCATCCGGCAAATGAAATACCCTTGAGCGCCTTCGAAAATCTTAGCCAATGTGCCTTGGAAATTGAAAGGATTAAACAGACCAAAGGTTTGGATTTACATCTCGGACTGGAACCCGAACCTCTAGGTTCATTCGAAACCACACAGGAAACCCTTTCTTTTTTCGAACAACTTAGCAAACATGCTGGAAATGAAAACCTGAGCAATCTGATCGGGGTTAATTATGATTGTTGTCACCTGGCAGTTGAATATGAGAATGCGAGTGCCGGGCTTGATCAACTTAAGCAGGCTGGTATTCGTCTCAGCAAACTCCATTTAAGCTCCGCTTTAAAAGCGGAGCCAACCATGGAAAACCAAAAAACTCTTCAATCTTTTGTTGAAGAAGTTTACCTTCACCAGGTTGTGGTGGGAAGAGAAGGCAATATTGTACGCAGGCACAAGGACTTGGACATCGCCCTGAAAGAGGAAATCCAAGAAGAATATGAACCAGGAGACGAATGGAGAATTCATTTTCATGTTCCCCTTCATGCTTCCCCCAAAGAACCTCTCGGGGATACCAAAAACCATGTACTTGACACCCTCGATTGGTTGACAATGAATCCTTCCGCATGTCGACACTTGGAAATGGAAACTTACACATGGGAAGTTTTACCAAGTGAATTACAAACCCTCGATGTTGTGGAACAGGTCGCGAAGGAGTATGAATGGACATTGCATGCTCTGCAAAAACGTGAATTAGCCAAACCGGCCTCTTTTAAAAAATGAAGCCATCCTGTA
>CBFHYW010000116.1:0-2919 GCA_965660135.1 Opitutales bacterium | reverse complement strand
AGAGGAGAAATGTGGCTTTGATATAATTCCAGAATTTTTAGTGCGCTCATGGGAAAGGTTAGGCTTTACGGTTACGGGCAGTAACCCATGGCAAGTCGAAGTACCCGCTTTTCGATCTGAAGTGGATCGACCAATAGACTTGGTAGAAGAATTCATTCGAATTTATGGAACTGGCGAGTTAAATAATTCAAAACTATCGATTCCTGCCCTTCACCGGGAAAATGACCCCAGTTATGACTTTTGCGATCAAGCTATTGAAAATTTGGCAGGTCAGGGATTTCAGGAAGTATGTAATTATAGTTTACGTACATCCGAAGAAGTTAAGAATTGGTTCCCTCACTTAGATGAATCAAACATTGGTCTACTCAACCCTTTAACTGCAGATCATACTCATATTCGTCCATCCCTCTTACCTGGTCTTCTCGATACACTTTCCAATAATCAAAAAAATTTAAATTCTCTATCTCAGGTGTTTGAAACGGGTAGAGTTTTTCAACCTGGTCCACGAGGGAATGTCGAATTAATCAGTGTCGCTTTTGCCTTATTCCCAAATTCCGTTTCCCGGGAATGGAAGAAAACTGAAACACTCGATTTTTTCGATATAAAACGTGTTATCCATAGACTTTTTCATAGTTGCGGAATTACTTTGCCTAAGAACGAATGGATAATGTTAAACGATTGCCTGCCATGGCAAAATGATCACGCCACAAAAAAAGGCGATGTGCATAAAAATAAAATTGAAATTTCAGCAGGAGTTCTGTCCCTCGTTTTATCTAAACAGAAAAACATTAAAGGACCCGTCCTTGGAGCTGAAATATTAATTGACCCCATTCTTCTCTCCAAAAAAAGAAAAGTCGTAACTTTTCAAACATTTTCATCCTTCCCTCCCGCAATTAAAGACCTTGCTCTTGTGACCGATCAAAAAGAACCGGCAGAAAAGGTGCGCTCAACGCTCGAATCAATTGCCAATCAAGTGGCAAGTGGAAAATTCTTAGTCGACCCGGTTGTTATTTTTGATGTTTTTTCTGGTCAAGGTTTGGAAGAGGGTAAAAAAAGTATTGCCTGTGGTATGCGCTTCCGCTCATCAGATCGAACCCTTGGAGAAAACGAAGTTAACCAAGCGTTTGAAAAAATTGTTGAAAAAATTAACCAGTCCACAACCTACACTTTAAGAACTTAATCATGAGTGAATCAGAAGCCAATCCAATGGACATTGATTATGTCTCAAACCTCGCAAGGATCGAGTTGAGCGAAAAGGAAAAGGAAAAATTTCGCGGACAATTGGGAGAAGTGTTGAAATATTTTGAGAAATTACAGGAGGTCGATGTGGAAGGGGTTGAACCAACAGCTCATGCATTCCCAAGATATAATGTTTGGGATAAGGACCTAGCTAAAAAGCCATTTTCAGTAGACCTCGCTTTACAAAACGCTCCAAAATCCAGGAATGAACAGATCCTGGTACCCAAAGTGGTGGAAGACTAGCCAATGAGTTCCAGTGCACTAGTAGAAAAAACCGCGTCCGAACTATCGAATTTACTCGCGAACAAAGAAGTTAGTTCCGTCGAAATTGCTCAGGCCTGCTTAAATCAAATAGATCGAGTTGATGACCAGGTTCACGCCTTTTTACACCGCGATGATCAAGACTTTCTTGCCCAAGCCAGGGCGTCCGATGAAAGAAGGGAGAATGGAAAATCTCTCGGTCCATTGGACGGAATTCCCGTTGCTCTTAAGGATATAATTTCAGTCAAGGGGCAACCTCTAACTGCAGCGAGTAAGATTCTTCAAAGCTACATATCTCCTTATGATGCCACAGTTACAAAAAAACTGAAGGAAGCAGGTGCGGTGATTGGTGGCCGTTTAAATTTGGATGAATTTGCGATGGGATCCTCTACGGAAAACTCTGCATATGGACCTACTCGAAACCCATGGGATTTAAATTGCGTTCCGGGTGGCAGCAGTGGTGGGAGTTCAGCAGCAGTTGCTGCTCGCGAAGCCCCCTTAACTTTAGGTTCGGATACCGGCGGTTCAATTCGTCAACCAGCATCCCTTTGCGGTGTGGTGGGAATGAAACCAACTTATGGAATGGTCTCCCGTTATGGATTGGCTGCCTTCGCATCCTCTCTTGACCAAATTGGCCCATTTTCTAAAACGGTTGAGGATACTGCCCTTCTTCTCGAAATTATTTCAGGGCATGATCCACTTGATTCTACAAGTTTTCCGTCTAAGATTCCTTCCTACTCCTCTGCTATAAACCAACCACTCAAACCATGTGTTTTAGGGTTGCCCAAGGAATATTTTGGAGAAGGTATGGACGAAGAGGTTAGAAATGCAGTCAACCTTGCCGTGGAATTTTACCGAAACCAGGGGCATAAAATTGTTGAAGTCTCTCTGCCCACTACTGACCTAGCGGTCCCCGTGTATTATGTAATTGCTACCGCAGAAGCTTCATCCAACTTAGCTCGCTATGATGGCATTCGCTACACCAGCCGTAGTGATCGAGCTCAAAATGCAATTGATGTTTATGCAAAAAGCCGAGGGGAAGGCTTTGGCGAAGAGGTTAAAAGAAGATGCATTTTAGGTGCATATGGATTAAGTAGTGGATATTACGACGCATATTATTTAAGGGCTCAAAAAACGAGAACTCTGATTAGAGAGGATTTTAATCGGGTTTTTAAGGAAGTGGATGCAATCCTTACTCCGACGGCACCAACCCCTGCATTCAAATTTGGTGAAAAGAGTAATGATCCAATCTCCATGTACCTGAGTGATATTTATACGATTTCCACAAATTTGGCGGGGCTTCCTGCTATTACGGTTCCTTGTGGCTTCACTCAGAGAAACCTTCCCATAGGTTTACAATTGATCGGGCGAGCCTTAGAGGAAAGTTCTATTTTATCCATTGCTCATGCCTATGATAGT
>CBFHYW010000115.1:0-2919 GCA_965660135.1 Opitutales bacterium | reverse complement strand
TCTTTATCGTATTGCTCGGATGATAACAAACCGGAAAAATGAGCAACCCTCGCCCATAGGAGATGAGTGGTAAAAGCGTCAAACTCATTGTAAGCAACAATTTCGTTGAGCTTTCCCTCGGCCCACATTTCAGCGACTGAAGCACCGCTTACATCAATTTTCCCAGGAATTCCACTCAATGTAGCAGCTTGGTGAAGTGAGGGACGATCTCGGTATTGACCAAGTGCATCTGCCAAATCAACATTGTACTCAGAATTTCGTGCATCAAAATAATCGACACCTAACCAAGGCTTATCGGGACGGTCAGAAAAACCAAAACCCGGTAAACCGTTAACTATAGCTCGCTGTACAATGATTGGTACATCCGCTTGTGCAGAGTTATAGCCGACTAGTTGAGGTTTTTTTCGACCCACAGACTTTAAAAATGTGACAAGCAGTGCTTTTTCATCTGACTTCGCCGAGTCTTCAGGATCTGTTGGTAAGGAAATCAACTTCAATTCAGCTCCTCCGCCAGGCACTTTTTCTCTTAAAATTCCAGCGAGAGAAACAATTCGGCAAAGTATCGTCTTTAAGTAAGGTTGATAATCATCAGGGTCTCCCTCCTTGCGGGCTGCTGCCCACAACGCCTCAAATGAAGCTTTTGCCTGTGGACTAGGCTGTTCTACTGCTTCGGTCTGATGAAGAATTTCACTAGACTTCGGATCAGGAATCCATTCCACATCAAATGAAAATACTGAGTCTGCGAGTAATTTAAGCATTTTTAAATCTTTTCTGTGTTATTTATATTTATGCAGGAAGTACCTCTGCAAAAAACTTTTCTGCTTTTTCGTATCCGTCTGGAATTGTAATAATTTCCGCAGACCCATTATCCACCAAAATCGTATGCTCAAAGTGAGCCGAAGGAAGGCCATCGGATGCTAGAGCTGTCCAACCGTCCTCTGCCATTCGAATTTGCGGGCTTTTCATGTTAACCATCGGTTCAATGCAGATTGCCATTCCCTTTCGAAATTTCATCCCCGTTCCTCTTTTTCCAAAGTTCGGGATTTGAGGGTCTTCGTGCAAAGTACGCCCAACTCCATGCCCAACAAAATTAGTAATGACTGCAAATCCTGCATCCTCAACATGTGATTGAACAGCATGTGAAACATCTCCTACCCGGTTTTTATCAATCGCTTGCTCAATACCTAAAAAAAGAGATTCCTCCGTGACGCGCAACAAACGCGAGACTTCAGGAGAAACTTTGCCGACTGGAATAGTTCGGCAATTATCTCCAATAAAGCCGTCTTCACGAATACATATATCCACAGAAATAATATCACCCTCCGTTAAAACCCTTTCCTTCACGCCAATTCCGTGAACAACTTCATCATTCACAGAAAGGCAAGTGTAGGACGGGAAAACACGATGCCCCGCCCGATATCCTTTACAGGCACTTTTTATGCCCATCTCGCCCATTAACTCTCCGCCAGCCTCATCCAATTCCAAAGTACTCATACCGGGCTTAACCATATTACAAAGACGATCTAAAACGGTTGCTGCAGAACGACTCGCTCGGCGCATTTTTTCTTTATCTTTAAAATTTTTACAAATCACTTAGATTTCTTCGTATGAATTTCGAACACATTCAACCACAAAAGAGTAAATTTTGTTAACATGTTCGAGACGACCATTCTTTTAAGCGCGATAAAAAACAAGCTCCTACCGCAAGTTGGAGGAAATGATAGAGTAATAATGGACAAACAATATTTATAATTAATTGCGGTTCGCTCCCAATCAAAAGACCTGCAAGAGGTAAGCCCATAACCAAGGATTTTTGACTTACACAATAGAACTCAGCAACTCTCTGCTTACGATTAAAACTAAAAATCCCGCTTCCGAACCAGCTTAATGCTAGATGGAATATCAAAAACAAAATCAAATATGGAAATAACTCAAATATCAAAATTAAGAATTCATCACGCCCAATTCGTAAAACGGTTTTTGAAAGACCAAGGTAGGCCAATAATAATATGCAAATAAAAGTGGCTTTCTTGAGGTGCTCTCCAAATCTATTTTTTTCATTTCTAAAACAGACATAGCAGACCAACCAACCAATCAAGCATGGTAAAACTACTAAAAAAAATATTTGTGGAAAAACATGAATACCAAAAGAAATCCACTGCTCACCGATTTCATTTCCAGATCCATTCCCCAAGGCGACCCAGGCAAAAGGCACCCAAAAAATGGCAAGTAAGTTAGACACGGTGGCATGCCCAAGAGCGACATCTGAATGACCACCAGCAACTGTTGTGAATACCACGCAACTAGAAATCGTAGTAGGCAAAATAGCAAGGAATAGAAACCCATTTATCCAATATTCTGGAAAAAAACCGACTTGATAAAATAAAAGCACAAAAATGAGAGGACCAGTGAAAATAAGTCCATTTACTAAAACAACTCGATAAATCTCCTTATAAACCATTCTAAAACTCGATATTTTCAAGTTCCAGCCTTGAACAAGAAAAATTAAAACTATCGCAAGCTTAGATACTATCTCAGGAAAGAAAAACTCCCTCTCTTCCCCCTTATTTGGAAACAACCAAGCACATGCGAAGGTAATCAATAACCCAAGCAATAATCCTGATCCATTTGGAAAAACTCGCATGATACTTTGAATTAATTTAATCGTTATTTCTTCTCACATTTCTTACGATTCACCAACTGCTAAAGTATTTCCATTAGATTTACATGCCAAATTCAATTAAAGTACTCACAGTGGATGCCGCAGGCACACTTATACAACCATGGCCGTCCGTTGGTGCGGTCTATGGAAAAACCGCCCGGAAATTTGGTATTGAGATCAAAGATGAAGAGGTAAACGAACGATTTTACAAAATTTTTGGTCAGGCTCAGAAAAACAAAAAAATTACAATGGGAGAA
>CBFHYW010000114.1:0-3035 GCA_965660135.1 Opitutales bacterium | reverse complement strand
CTTTTTGTTCGGTTGTGATCGTGATCAAGATTTACTTCTTTCTAATGAAAAGTTAATTCAATCAGATACTGAATCTAATGCTACGGAAGCGAATATATCCTCCGTGGACGATGGGCTTTCTAGTACTGGGGCAAAAATTTCATCTGATGAATCCAATGGACCTGATTCTAATGATAAATCACCTGACTCTCCTGCAAATTTAGTTAATCCAATCAATGCTATTCAAAGCGTATTAGCTAAAGCTAATCCTGATTATCGGGGGCAGGGAAAGTTGCATGAAGAAAATGGCCAGATTATTGCGGCTGAATTTCCTAATTGTGGACTTAAGGATTTGTCTCCACTTCGCGGACTACCTTTGCAAGCCCTTGATTTGAGTGGTAATCCGGTTAAAGAAATCCGACATCTTCGTGGAATGCCTTTAAATCGTCTTTTTTTAGAATTCACATTGGTAGAAAGCCTCGAGGATTTGAGAGATGCAAAGCTTATTGAATTGCGCCTGAACGGAAGTCCTGTTCGTTCCTTAGCGGGTTTGGAGGGGCAACCCTTGGAAAATTTATATGCAGTAGGAACACAAGTTAATAATATATCAGCATTAAACAAAAGTAACTTGCGGCAACTATGGTTAACGGAGTCTCCAGTTTCAGACCTTTCTCCTCTTGAGGGGTTGCCATTGGTCAGTTTAACTGCACATCGAACTTTAGTTGAGGACCTTTCTTTTGTTCGGAAACTCCCTGTTATTCAACGATTACATATTGGCGAGACTTTAATTACTGATTTAACCCCCTTGCGCGGGTTAAACCTTACTCGATTAGTCTTTACCCCAGGTCGTATTGAACGAGGAATCGAAGTTGCCAGGAATTTATCTAATCTACGAGAGATTGGAACAAAGTTTGATGATCAAGGGCGTGATTTAATGCCACCTGATGCTTTTTGGGCTAAGTTTTAATACTCTACTCAATATCAATTACTTCATAAATTAATACTAAATTCGCCAGCTAGTTTTCTAACAAACTCTTTTTGTACACTGCTTTTACAATTTTTTTTCCAATCCTCTAAATAAGTTGAAAAACTTCTTTTTTGGTTTGATTTATTTGTATTTATAAAAGCACAGGCTCCCCACCTGGAAGGCTTTTCCTCAAAGAGGGGGAGAAGTTGGGACGCAAGCCGAACATTTCGCCCTCGATCGGCGGGTTCTTTTGCTAAACTATGTTTTCTTTCTTTATACCAAACTCCTAGGGATTGGTTCTTGGGCCAGGGATATTTTGTGATTCTTTTCTGTGCATATTTTGCAAATTCCTGGCCATATGATTTCCAGTTCGGGTATGGAGGTTTTGCTTTCCATTCTTTGGTCATTCCTCGCAGAGCAAACAAAGATGCGGTCTCGCAAAGAGTTTCCTCAAACCACAGATTAGATTGATCCCCTTTTTTATATCTGCATATAATATGCCCAAATTCATGTGCAAATTGAAATGCATATTGGCTCCAATATGTTTTTTCAGAGTCCAAGCGCATAAGGTATTCACCTTTTTCTCCTCTCCGATATAACACAATGGGGCCAGTTCTTGATCGTTCAACCTTAATAGTGGAAAGTCGATCTTGGTGTGCATGAGGCCAGAGCTGCCTTGCAGCTGAGTTGAGAATCTTTTGAATATCTCTTGTCGACGCGCCTCCCCAAATATTTGGTTTAATTTCAATCTTTGGAAACTTTTTCTCTCCACTTGAAACAGACCAAGGCAAAAGGAGGGAAATTAGAAAAGTAAATAAAGCATATTTATAATAGTTCATAAGATTTGTTTTAGGGCAATCGAGTGAATATCTATAATGTTTTTTTACTGGAGCCTAAAGGTATTCACATCTTATTAGATTTGGAATTCACTCGATAATATGCGAGTAAAAAAAATTCCTCTTGAATAAAGATATTATGGGCTGGATAGGGGAGTAATTAAATACTCGGAATCACTGTAATCGTAGAAAATTGGCTGTCCATTAATTCTTTTAATAAAGTAGAACCAATTCGAAGTCTGGGCGCTAAATAAGAATGGCCACACATCAGACCTAGTCCATTGCCAATTGTATTCTTCTGACCAAAGCCAGAGCCCATTACTCCCATCTGAAATTGCGTAAACCCAACCCAATCCGCTATGGAAGATCCAATTATTATGATATGGGAGAAAGGAACCAAACCAATCTAAGAACATCCAACCCGCTTCCAATTCAGTTGAGTTTTCATTCCAATGAACGGAACGAGGTGTCCTGAATTTTTTTATTGAACTGTAAGATGCACCACTTTGGTTACTTGCAGTAGCTCTGTAGTAATAAATTGTATCCTGTTCAAGATCGTTAACTGTAAAGGAGAAGAAGGTTTCATCATCCTTTTGAGCATTAAAATGTATTGTTTCATTAAAGTGGATTGAGTCAGAAAAAATAAAGCCCACCTCTAGAATAGAAGAGCCCCCAGTCGTAAGGATTTCTCCCCGAATGAAATAACTTCCGTTTTGAAGTCGGGTGATTTTATCAACTCTTACAATAGGTTTATTAATTGGATTATCAGGTGTGTTCGGTTCTGGAGATTGGTATTCTCCATCTGGGCTTTGACCTTCTCCGTCTGGATGACTTCCTTCAAATTCATCGGTTACGAGAATAAGAAGGTTAAGTGGAACAATTAGTTCGCCGTCAGCAACCTGGATGGTGAGTTGGTAAACATTATCGGTGTTGTTATCTTCCGGTGCTTCATAGTCTGAGGGCGAGATAAAGGTCAGGGAACCCGATGACTGGTTTAAGTCAAATAAGCTGGCGTCCGGTCCATGGAGGATCGAGTAGGTGAGGGCATCCCCGTCTGGATCGGTTGCATTGAACTCGTATACGAAAGTGGTGTTTTCTGGAACGGTGAGGTTGCCATCTGACTGGAAGGACGGAGGAGCGTTTTCAAAGACATCGGTGACATGAATCGTCAGTCGTTTTTCGTCATATAAGTTATTATCATCTTTGGCACGGAACCAAACTTCATAGGTGTTATTCTGATCGGCGTCCTGGGG
>CBFHYW010000113.1:0-3099 GCA_965660135.1 Opitutales bacterium | reverse complement strand
GTCTTGAAAATGGACCGATTGTAATATCAAACGCACCTTCTGTTTCGATGGCTAGTTCTTTGCTTAGGCGTAATATTTCAAGTAGATCGCCAGATAAAGGCTGAAAATGTTCATCTCCTGATTTTTTAGAAAATAAAGACAGTTCGCTCTCACTCTCATAGTCACTGAAAACATTATTTAGCCGTTGAGCTTCAGAAAAAGCTGCCTTTGCCGCGTTTTCTGCCTTCTTGTAATCATCTTCGTCAATTAAAATGGAAAAATCTGCCCCCATACACGTCTCAGTAAATTTGTAATAGTTTACTCTCTTTGATTTTTTAGCAAAGATTGAAGGAATCCCTGCACAAAGCGTAAAAAGTAAAGCTACGCGTAATAAATTCATTTCCATATAATAACTTAATATTCTTTTCTTACGCCAAGAAATTTGGGATAAAAGAAGATTATTATATTTTATAATTTAGCATAATTACCATGAAATTACTTATTACCCTTTCATCATACCTGCTCGCACTCAACTTTTTTTTAGATCGTGCTTATGCAAATATTGATTTTATCCGGGATGTGAAACCCATCCTCGAACACAACTGTGTAAGTTGCCACAGGGAAGGCAATGATAAGGGAGATGTAATTTTAGATAGTAAAAAAGCTGCCTTTGGTGGTGAGGATGTAATTGTCCCAGGGAAACCAGATGATAGTTCACTTTATTGGACTACTACCCTGCCCTTGGATGATGAATTGGTTATGCCTCCTTACAAGCATGCAGATAAAGATTACCCTCTCCGTGATGAAGAAAAAGAAATTTTGAAAAATTGGATTTTAGCTGGTGCTGATTGGCCCGAAGAAGTTGTTCTTGAACCAATGAAACGCTTGCCCAAGGACATTTCTTTTGTTGAGCATGTGCAGCCTATCCTTGAGCAAAATTGCGTTGCGTGCCATTACGAAGGAAAAATTAAGGGTGATCTAAGATTAGACACTTTTGAACATGCTTTTTCTGCAGATCATGTGATCGCGCCCGGCAAGCCCTTAGATAGTGACCTTTATATTTTATCAACTCTGCCCCAGGATGATGAAATGTTTATGCCTCCTGTGGGGAACGATCCGTTATCCCCGACCGACCTTTTTATGCTTCGCCGATGGATTGAAGAAGGTGCTGATTGGCCCGAGGAGGCCCTATTGAGCCCCAAAAAGAAAAGCTTTACGGTTTTGGGTACGATGCCCAAAGATCTTTATAAAGAACTGGGCTTTAAAGCGGGGCAGGTTCAGGAAGAATTTACTGGATACAGGCAAGAAATTCCTACATCTGATCTTACCTTTGAAATGATGCCGGTCAAAGGAGGCACTTTTAATATGGGAAGTTCTGCTAATGACAAGAATAGAGGAAAAAATGAATTACTTAGTCATAAAGTAAAAGTTTCAGACTTTTGGATGGGAAAATATGAAATTACTTGGGATGAGTATGAGCTTTGGATGCTCAATTTGGATAAAGACAATCGAGAATATAACAAATTAGAGTTAACCAAAGCAGATGCATTGTCAGATGCGGTAACCAAACCAACTGCACCTTACACTGATATGACCTTTGGCATGGGTAAAAGCGGACACCCTGCAATTTGTATGACTCAGTTATCTGCAAAAATGTATTGTATGTGGCTTAGTGCACGTACTGGAAAGTTTTATCGACTACCTACAGAAGCCGAGTGGGAATTTGCATGCAAGGCGGGCACCGAAACAGCTTACAGTTATGGTGATGACCCCAAAGAACTTTCCAATCATTCCTGGCATTTGGGAAATAGTAGATTTAAATATCAAAAAATCGGACAAAAATCTCCAAACCCTTTTGGGCTTTATGATATGCACGGTAATGTTTGGGAATGGGTTCTTGATCAATTTGTACCTCCATCAGCAAAAGCACCTACCGGTACCCTAGTTAATCCATTGGTTGCACCCAATACATTATATCCACGGATTGTTAAGGGAGGATCCTGGGATGATGGTGCGGTAAATCATAGAAGTGCTGCTCGAATGGGATCGGTGGAAGCCTGGAAGCAACAGGATCCACAAATTCCCAAAAGTGTCTGGTATCATACGGATGCAATTTTTGTCGGATTCCGCGTAATCCGTCCAAGGGAAATCCCATCTATTGAAGATGTTGAGAAATACTGGCCTTCTGAGGCAGATATTCTAGCCATCCCTTCGCGTTAGTTCAGTCCTCTTGATTTTAAAGTTGCAAACCCAGTTAAAAAGGGCTCCATTTAGATATGCTGCCCTATGAAAAAATTACCTGATTTATCATGTGATTTACCACAAGACCGTAAGAAAGGCTTTGCTCTTGTCTTAGCTCTTTCTTTAATGAGCCTTGTTTTCCTGCTTGTGGTATCGTTGGTGAGCTTGGTAAGTACGGACTTAAATTTATCCGAACTTAGAAAACAAAAGGTCTTAGCTCAAGCAAATGCACGCATGGGCATGATGGTGGCTCTTGGAGAAATACAAAAGCATTTAGGTCCGGATACCAGGATTTCTGCAACCGCCGATATTCTTGATGAACGAGTGGAGTCAGGTGATGACTATTTGAGTAAAAATTATGATCCTGACCTTGAAGTTTCTAGTGGTATAGATCTGAACGAAGATAATGAATATAATAAATTATTCTTCGGGCAAAGATACTGGACGGGGGTTTGGAAAAATCGTGCGAAAAGCAAAGGTGGTGTTCAACCTGGTGCTAAACCATCACCCAATATTTTGGAAACCGGAAATTCCGTTAACAAAACGATCATGCCGGATTCTGAGTTTGATCCTCATCCTGCGGTAGAAGTTGCTTGGCTAGTCAGCGGGAATGAAGGGTACGAGAAAAAATTGGCAGTCCTGCAAGGCTCTGGATCTTTTATAAATACTTTGGATTACATTGAGATTCCTGATGCAATTGAACAAGATCAGAGGTATTTCACTGGCAGTCAGTCTTCATACGGACAGGAAGAGAATGCATGGTCTGATTATCAGAGTTTGGTTGAAGATATTTTTGCAAATAGAGACTCCTCCGAGTATATCCCTAACTATTATCATCCATTGGTTGAGTTGCCTGATCCTGATGATGAATTAGATCCA
>CBFHYW010000112.1:1444-3205 GCA_965660135.1 Opitutales bacterium | reverse complement strand
ACATCTGGAACTAATCAGTCCAACTAATTAAATCTATTTTTGTTGAAGTTACAGTAACTCCCAAAGCTCTTTTAGGTAATTGACGATTTTTCAATTTTCTGTCATGTAAATCTTTAATTTTATGACACCATCCATCTACAGCTTATTTGTTTTAGGAGCAGTTTTGACTTGTGTCCTTACTCCTTTAATTAGGCATTTTGCTTTACAAAAAGGTTTCGTGGATTGTCCGCAGCGTGCCCGTAAGGTGCATCAGCAAGCGACTCCAAGGTTAGGTGGGGCTGCTATTCTTTTATCGTTTCTCATCGTTTCTGCATTTGCTGGATTTTTTGTTCCACAATTCCGGGAAATGATTGTTGGAGCTAACCCATTTGTGGGAGTAATTTTGTTAGGATCTATTGGGATTTTTGTAATTGGATTTTTGGATGATCTCGCCAGGCTTTCTCCTAAGGTTAAACTTTTAGGAGAGTTTATAATAGCTGGTTTGGTTGTATGGGGAGGGAATCTATCCTTTACAGAAGTTCAATTCCTTGGATTTGGTTCAATTTCTTTTCCAGAATGGTTAGGTTTTGTTCTTTCTTGCTTATGGATTGTAGGAATGGCTAATGCCATAAATCTTATCGATGGATTAGATGGTTTAGCATCTGGAATAACTCTTACTGGATTACTTGCGGTTGCTGTGGTTGGCTATTTAGGTGGTATTTCGGGTGTTACTTGGATGTCGACATTGCTCATTGGGTGCTTGCTCGGGTTTTTGGTATACAACAGTCGCCCAGCCTCTATCTTTCTGGGAGATTGCGGAAGCCTAACACTTGGCTACTTGGCTGGTTGCCTTGCTCTGCTCGCAAGCTTTCGGGATGTTGGAGTCTTAGATGGAATCTTTCCAGTTCTTGCCTTTGCACTACCCATAATGGATTGTGTATTTGCGATTTTTCGGAGAACCATGAGAGGCCGATCACCGTTCTCGCCTGATATGGAACACTTTCACCATCGGTTAATGGCCAAAGGACTGTCTCACGGGAAGGCAGTTTTGGCAATGTGGTCAATGGCATTCATTTGTTCTTTTGTTGCGGTTGCGTCGGCTTTTGGAAAAGGAGATCAGCTCACCGCTCTTTTTGTTTTTTTGGGAATGGGGGGGTTTGTACTTCTTCGATATCTCGGTTACTTCAGATTTGAATTTTTTGGGCAACTTTCGACTTTGATTGAAGACAGAAAATCCATTCGTTCTGCTGAACAGGCTGTAAAGGAGGCAGAAGCTATGTTGATGAACACAACTAAACTTGAAGTTCTTCCCAATGTTTTAGGAAAAGCTGCCGAAGGAATGCAATTCCACGAAGTGGAGCTATCTTTTTTTGAGGAAGATGGGAAATTAGGAAGTAAATTTGGTTCAAGCCCAAATCTTTTGGGTAAAAGTTTTTCGTGGCGAGATTCATCATATTCTGGTTATTACTCGAGAGATGATGAATTTGTAGCCGAATTTCCAATAAGTGGAAGAAATTTCAATTATGGAAAAATAATTTACAAATTTATCGATGATCGTAAAAAATTGGAAGTGCATGAAGAAGTATTACTTGAGAGAGTTCATGATGCACTTTCCTCATTTGCTGCAAAAGTTCGAAAGAAAAAATGATTCTTGAAATGATCTTACGCGGTAATGTGACTTTTATTTAGGGGCTTTTACGCACTACTTAAAGTGTTGGTTCCCTATTCAGTATTTGACCCTCCTTCAATGTAGAGGCATCTCTAGTGGGCATACTACAATTG
>CBFHYW010000112.1:0-1434 GCA_965660135.1 Opitutales bacterium | reverse complement strand
GTTTTTACGCACTACTTAAAGTTTTAGTTCCCTTCAGTATTTGATCCTCCATTAATATAGAGGCAACTCCAGTGGGTAAACACTACAATTGTACTCATAAAAATATTACTAATTGAAAAGTTTTTTTCTAATATATGGAGTATTAAGTAAAAAAAGCCAAAGGTTTTTTTGGGTGGTGCTAATAGCTTCGACTATTGGTATGGGGTTAGAGGTTATAGGGATTGGAATGATCATGCCTATGATCGAAATTCTCATTCGCCCGGAGATGGTTGGTGATAATTCAATTTGGTATAAATTATTAAAGATCTTTGGGGAAAAATCTAATTTCACCTTGATTGGATTGAGTCTAGTTGTCTCCCTTTTTATTTTTAAGAATTTATATCTAGCCTTTCAAGTTAACCTGCATTCCAAGTTCACTTTCGATGTTCAAGTTGAGACATCGAGTTTCCTGTTTGAAAATTATTTAGCAAAACCTTATGAGTTTTTTCTTAGAACCAATTCAGCAGAACTTCTTAGAAATACAGTAGCTGAAGTTAATTCTTTTGTTGGCTATGTTATGCAGCCATTGTTAATAATTATATCTGAATGTATGGTTCTTTTAGCGGTAGTTTTTTTGCTTTTGTACGTTGAACCATTTGCATGTGCATTTGCCATCTTGTTTGTAGGTTCATTAGGTTGGCTTTTTCATCATTTTACATCTCAAAGGGTTAAGGATTGGGGAAACGAGCGTCAAAAACGCGAGGGTATGAAAATTCAGTGCTTACAAGAGGGCTTTAATGGTATTAAGGCGTTAAAACTTATTAATAATAATTCTTTTATTAACAAAAATTTTACTGAAAATACTCGTCTAGGTGCAAATGCTGGTCGGCAACAATATGCAATGCAACAAATGCCAAGGTTATTATTTGAGACGCTAGCAGTTTTAGGTCTTGCCATTTTAGTGATTGGATTATCTAGGGAGTCAAATACCCAATCACTATTGCCAAAACTAGGAATGATAGCATTTGGCTTGGTTCGGGTAATGCCCTCTGTCGCCCGAATTATTAACTCATCTCAATCAATAGTTTATGGATGGCCAAGCGTACAAGTTTTACAAAAAGAATTACATAACTGGACGAAACAGAAAAAAGTTGTAAAAAATATAAAACCTCTGGAATTTAATAAATCTTTTAAGCTGGAGAATGTTTCTTATGCGTATCCTAAGGCAGACCAAGATTCTTTAAATAATGTTACAATTAATTTGTCAAAGGGAACTTGTGTTGGAATTATTGGCGAAAGTGGTTCAGGTAAAAGTACCATAGTTGATATCGCACTAGGTTTGCTTAAACCTCGAAAGGGTAAGATATTATTAGATGGAAAGGAGATTGGTGGCTTTTTAAATCATCATTCCTGGTCAAAGATGGTTGGTTATGTGCCACAAGAAATATTTCTTAC
>CBFHYW010000111.1:0-3221 GCA_965660135.1 Opitutales bacterium | reverse complement strand
TCAGGCGATAGCTTTGGCCTGCTTTTGGGGCGAGCTTTTTCTTTATGCTTAAGACCTTCAGACCCACGTAGTGAGCTGATTATTGTGGATGATTGATTGTTGATTCCATCATTAGAGTTTTTCTGACTAAAAGAACCTTCTGTAGCAGATTTGTTTTTAATATTTATTTTTGATGACATCAACTCCTTCACTTCCCCAGAAGGCTTTTGAGCAGATTTCTTTTTTATAGCCTGAACAGGCAATGTAATTACCTCTTGATTAACATTCCTTCCTCCTTGGATGATTTTTTGACTTTGTTCCTTTCCGGGGATCATTGGGGCAGACTGTAAAGCGGTCGGTGAGGAAATTACTGGCTGTGCTGCCTGTTGATCTCTAAATGAAAATTGTTTTACTTTATCGGGTGGGTTTTCAGGTATGTTTGGATTTGCTTCGACAAATTTCTCGGCAAATTGCTTTTCAAGTTTTGGTGGATCCACCCATGTGACTTTGGTTTCTCTGGAAAGATATTTCAATGCCTGGCTGGATGTTGATTGAACTGGGATAGAACTATTTTGTAAAATCAAAAAAGCTATAACAACAGAGATTGAGCCAAGTAAAAACGAAGAGAATCCACCTGATCGAGGTAGTGGATAGAGGGAGGCTTTGGAGTTTGTTTTCAATTTGCTATGCACAACTCTATTAGATTGCATAATTTAATAGATATTATTTGTACAGTATGAATTCGGTGTATAAGTGAGCGTTTTCTAACTAACTTTGTATTATTTATATTGTAAAGACCTAATGAGAACCTTCATGAATCCAGAGTAATTATTTAAATCACTTTCTTCGATTTATTCTTTCATGCCCAACTGATGGATAAGTCAGGAAACGGGTATTAATACTCGAAATTGATTCAGAGGGATGATTTCCATAATGTATAAGTCAACCCCATAAAAAATCTGCAAAATCAGAGCAAACGAAATAATATATAGTTATCCTTAGGTTGTAACTGTAGGTAAATCAGTTTTCATTTTGAAGATACAAAGATGATCGAAAATAACTTAATTTATTCTTACAATTAAAAAAGTAATTTAGCACATAACTGATATGCTCCAATTATAAAAAAACCGATAAAAGAAACCCATAGGCAGAAATCCCAAACCCTTGATGGCGTCAACCTTTGATCACACTTCCTGTATCTGAAATACAATACTGCAAATCCAATTAGAGGGAGCATTATAGCTTGCATGGTTCCGGAGATAAGCACCAAAATAACTGGTTTCGGAAAGAATGCATAGCAAGAAACGCAAATTAGGGGTAAGAATACTCCAAATAACTTTAGGTAAAATGCATATTGAGCTTCGTTAAAATTCGCTAAACCGGAAACTTTAATTACATCTATGCAAAGTCTACATTGCGCGGCAATTGCGATAAAGAATGTTGAAAAAAGGACAGCAATTGCACCTGCAAGAAAGATTATTCTAGCGGATGAACCAAAAACCGGTTCGTACATTGTGGATAAGGTTTGTATCATTTCAGACCCCTCGGGCACCAAGCCAGTTCGCCCCAAGATTGCTGCGCCTAATAAGTAAAACGCAATTGTACAAAATGTGTAAATTACCATGGCTCCCCAAGCGTCCCAATGCATAACTTTCATCCAACCTTTCGCTCTGTTTAGCCAGGCATCAGTGTTTTCATGTGGTCCAACATACTTGCCATATCCCTTTTCAATGCACCAGTAAGGATAGGCCAATAATTCTGCTGCACCCACTCCAATAATTCCAAAAGTTGAAATCGCGGTGATAAGAGGGTTACTACCATCTTTAATTTCTGGAAAACTAAAACTAAGCCCTCGAAGTAACTCTTCCGGTTTTACAGCCCATGCTTCGTAGCTTTGCAGTGCAAATAAATTTGCAACAGTAACGAGAGTGAAGCTGGCGACGAGTATTATGGAGAACTTTTCAATAAGAGAAAACTTTCCAATTACCAATAGGCAAATTGTAAGTAGAGTTATAAGCAATGCCCAATACACATGATCCTGTGCATTAGGCGGTATACCTAGCTTTATAATTTCCTGTTCTAACAGATGAATCTTTTCTGAACTACCTTCTTCCAGTGCAATTTCCAGTGCAATTTTCTTGGCAATATAATGGTTTCGTTCTGCGCCTTCCTCTGTTATCGGTAAACTGATAGCAAGCGCTTGCCCAACCCCACCAACGATTCCACCTTGTTGAGCAAGGACTGCAAGAAACATAACAGACCAAAAGAGTAAAAACCAATTGGCATTAAAGATTCTTTTACCAAATGGAATCCGAAACCGAGGGCCAGGGATCTCGTTTACGGCAGCAAGCGAAGTTTTTCCATTGGTTATTGCGTGCCTGCCGAGTTCAATCTGTGCAAATACCTTTACCACGCAACCAATAATAATTAGCCAAAGGAAGTCAAAGTGTGCCTCAGCCCCTGTTCTAGTTGTGGCAATCAACTCTCCTGAACCCACTATGGAGCCTGCGAGGATCATTCCTGGTCCAATGTTTAGCAATATACCTTTAAGTGTAGTGGGTGGATTTCGTATTTGTTCCTTGCTCATAGATTGGGTGGAATTACGGCAGCAGGTTAAAAGAGAAGCCTTGATCTTTAACAATAGAATACAAAAGAATGACTATTCACTAGGAGAAAAATTTTCTATAAGATGAAATCGTGGTTTTTGCAGCCGTCAATGGATCTGGCCAAGCAAAAGCCTCTGCTGAAATATATCCATCGTATCCAATTTCTTTAAGAGTTTCTGCGATGGGGAGCATATCAGTGTGCCCGTAACCGATTGGTCTTCGATTACTATCTGCAAAATGCACATGACCGAGATGCCTAGCTCCTGTTTTGATTACTTCAGCTATATTAGCCTCCTCTATATTCATATGGAAAAGATCCGCTAGTAGAGAAACTCCATTTGTTGAAAGTTGATCGATGAAGTCACATGCACCAAGATATGAATTAAAAAGATTGGTTTCGTATCGATTAAGAGGTTCGTAAATTAAACTCACTCCTTTATTACATGCATATTGGCCAAGGTGTTCAAGTGCTTCGCCTAGCCAACTTAAAGCGACTTCACTAGATATTCCGTCACCATGGTTGCCCTGCATTGAACCAATGATCGCAGGGGCACTATGCATTGCACCAAAATCAATCATTTTTTGGATGAAAGAAATAGCTTCCTGGCGAATTTCTTTACTCGGGTCTGTCAGTGT
>CBFHYW010000110.1:0-3222 GCA_965660135.1 Opitutales bacterium | reverse complement strand
CAAAATATCACCTCGGGGTGGGTTCAGGGTTACATGGTGCTCAAACTGGCAAAATGCTTGAGGGAATTGAACAAGTTTTACTCGAAGAAAAACCTGACTGGGTAGTTATATATGGTGATACAAATTCAACTCTTGCAGCAGCATTGGCAGCTTCAAAATTACATATTCCTCTTGCTCATGTAGAAGCAGGTTTACGCTCTTTTAATCGAAATATGCCAGAAGAGATTAACCGCTTAGTTGCAGATCAATTATCAGCTATTCGATTCACTCCCACCCAGGAGGCAACCAATCATTTAATTCAAGAAGGTTTTGATAAAGCCTCGATTCACCAAGTTGGAGATGTAATGTACGACGCGGTGTTACATTTTGGGGGAGGGGAACCAAAAGATTCGATTCTTGATCAGATTGGAATTGATGGGCCTTTTGTGCTGGCAACTATTCACCGGGCAGAGAATACAGACTGTGAGACTCGCCTTCGGGCAATTATTACGGGCTTACAGGATGTTCATCAAGATATTCCAGTTGTCTGGCCAATTCATCCCAGAACTCGAAAAGTACTAAGTGAGATGAATTTAGATCATCAAATTCATATAAGTAATCCAGTTGGTTATTTAGAAATGTTGTATCTAGAAAGAAAGGCTTCTCTTATTGTCACTGACTCCGGAGGGGTACAAAAGGAAGCTTATTTTAATAAAACACCCTGTGTCACGGCTCGAACAGAAACTGAATGGGTTGAATTGGTGGATCAAGGATGGAATCAACTAGCTGATCCCACGGACCCGGGAAGTATCCCCAAATGTGTTCGAGGAGCATTAAATCAAGATTTGCCCGATTATAATACAAATCTTTATGGGAATGGGCAGTCGGCTAAACATATGGTTGATATTCTCATTAATCATTAAGTTTTAAATCCTGGTGAGTAGACCTCGTAATATTCTTTTTTTTGCAAACACAAAGCATAATGCTGATTGTGTTGCAGAGCATATTTCTGGGGTTCAGGCACAATCAAAACATAATTGGTTTGTTTTAAATTCACTTCGGAATCGAATGGTAAGTAAATTGGATCTAAATCATTTTGATGCTGTTGGTTTTCATTATTCTATTCACCCTCATGAATCGTATTATTGTTCAAAGGAATTATTTGAGAAGGTTCGTAATTATACCGGCGTTAAATTTCTTTTCTTACAGGATGAGTACGAAAATGTAGATTTAACAAGCTCGGCAATGTTTGATTTGGGAATGGATATTCTGTTCACAGTCGTACGTCCTGAATTACATCATGTTTCATATAACCATCCGGGGTTGGCACAGATGAAAAGGGTAACCGTTATGGCTGGGTATGCTCCAAATCCAGAGAAAAATTATGAATTTGTTCCTATGCAGGATAGAAATTTGGATATCTTTTATAGAAGTCGCGTTTGTCCATTAAATGCGGGGACATTGGGTTATGAAAAATCTTTGATTGCTAGAAGGGTTAAAGAAAAATCAAAAAAATATAATCTAAATGTTGATATTAGTGTTCGTGAAGAAGATAGGCTTTATGGGAAAGATTGGATAAAATGCTTATCTCATTGCCGTGCAACCTTGGGAACCGAGAGTGGTGCAAGCGTATGGGATCGAGATGGAAGTGTGGCCCGAGAGTTGGATGAAGCACTTGGGCGAAACCCCAATGCTAGTTTTGAAGAATTATTTGATGAAGTTTTAAAACCTCATGATGGAAAGCTATTATACTCGAGTATTTCTCCTAGGATTTTTGAGGCGGCTGCGTTAAAGACTCCACAAATACTTTTTCCCGGCTGGTATAATGAATTAATTGAGCCAGGAGTTCATTATTTTGAACTTAAAAAAGATTTTTCAAATTTTGAAGAGATGGTCAAAGTATTGAAGGATGACGATTTCCTTTCTGAATTAGCCGAAAATGCTTATCGGGATTTAATCGCTTCAAAACTTCATAATCAGGATAGTCTTGGGTTTGTAGTGAATGAGGCATTGGAAGAGAGGTGGAGATTAAATTCATTTGAAACTGCTTCGAGTCTGAAACAAATTGAACATTCAATTAACGAAGTTGAAAAAAAATATAAAACTTCTAAGGCTTTATCGAATTTCAGTGCAGAAATTACTTTTGGTATTCAGCACTTTTTAAAAGTGATCAATAATCCAAGGTATCGCGGATTTCGAAAATTCAAACGACTCTACGAAATCTTTCTCAGATATTGCACGCACTTGAAACCCCGCTTGATTGGAAGCTGAGAAATCTTTTTTGAATATGGCGAGATCAAATAACTGGAATTTAAGTAAAAGCACCAAGGTGTTTACCAGTTTATCTATCTCAGTTTTGGTTGCCTATTTAGTTCCTCGGTATTTTTCGCCGATCATGGAAACTCTTATGCTTGTTAGTAAAGAAAAGCATTTTCTTTACACAATTTGCTTCGGTTTTTCTTTTTTAGTTTTTGGGGAAATGACTGGAGTATTAGATCAAAATTTTAAGAGTCTGTCTTTCCGTCATTTTTTGCTATTTTTATTATCTTCTATTCTTGCTAGTTTGGCTCTCTTATTTGTTGTTTGGATTTTTGAATATAGATTTATTGGGAGGTATGCTATTTTCAAGATTGGTTTTTTTGCGGGTTTTGGGAATTTTCTTTTATTTTGGTTCTTTAATCTTCTTGCTCAAAAAAATCCATTAAAAATTCTTCTCAGCACATCGTTGGAAAATGAAGAAAAATTGAAAATGGATTTTGAAAATCTGTCTTTTGAAATTTATTCATTACAAGGTGAAAATAGTGGTTCAGAAGAAGAAGTGATCAAGCTTTGTAGCGAAAAGGAAATTGATTTAGTGGTAATGGAGAATGGCTTAGGAAAAGATAAACTCGAAATTATTCCATTTCTTCAACTTGGAACCCGTGTGATGGGAATAGTTGAGTTTTACGAAGATTATTTAGAAAAAATCCCAGTTGCACATGTTGATCAATCTTGGTTGGCCAGATTGGATTTACGATTCCGAGATCCTTTATCTCACAAACTCAAGCGAATGCTGGATATATTGATCGCGTTTCTTGGATTAATTTTTACTTTGCCCATAGTTTGCTTTGCATTACTTCTAACGGTATTAGAATCGGGATTCCCCATGTTTTTTAGCCAAAACCGCACGGGCTTTTTAGGACAACCTTATATTCTTTTCAAAATTCGAACAATGAGGGTAAATGCCGAAGAAAAAAATGCAAA
>CBFHYW010000109.1:0-3239 GCA_965660135.1 Opitutales bacterium | reverse complement strand
CCTTTCAAGTACCACCTCAAGCACTTCCCGAATATGCCCTCTGATTTCACATTCCTCCACCATCTGTTCCGCCAGATGTTCATGTGCTTCTCTAATTTTTTCTTTTAAACGATCAACCTGTTTATCTTTGATCAGAAATCCGGGTAAATACTTTTTAAAGTTCATACATCATAAATCGGAAATAATTAGTGATCTCTTACATTTTATAAATCAAGTTAAGGAAAAAACTTTTCAGATACTTTATTCTTCATTTGATCAAAATTCCAATTTTCCAGGCAATTATAATGCCGAAAACCAACAACATCGAAATATAAAGTTACATCTTCAAGTTGCTTAAATGTTTTATTCAAAAAAGACTTAACTTTTTCTTCTTCATTCAAATTCAGTCTTTCAAAAAGTTTTACCGGAGGAGTGTCTGCATTTTCATAACCGCTGAAACCAAACCCTGCTACACAGACAATCCAATTCGCCAAAATCACAATATCAATCAATTCGTTTTCTTCTTTTGAATTCTCTTTGTGCCTAACTTCAGGGTTAAATTCATGATGCCACTTAACAACCTTAGCCAGAACAGTAGAGAGACCAAGGTGCTTAAACATTAAGTAACCCATGTAATCATGCCTTGGGCTCTGATTGAAAAGCTCTGCCTTAAAAAAATTCAGGCTTTTCTCCTTGGCAATTTTCTTATCTTTAGCAACCTGACCCGTTCCTTCCAAAATATCCAATCGTAAACGGACCACTTTTCCAATGTCATGTAGTAGTCCACTCGAATATACGATTTCTAAATCTTTTCTATTTAGAAATCCTCCCAGTGACCGGGAAACGGAGGCTACCCCCAGACTATGAATCCATAGGTCTACTAGGTCTTTATAAAATTCTTCATTTTGAAGCTGATATTTTTTAAAATCAAAAAATTTATAAAATAATTCCTTTATTATGCCTAAATCAAAAGAACCTGTATTTTCATAAAGCGGTTCTCTCTTCCTGAGGTAGAAATTATTGGCAGGAATGTGTAATTGCAGTGCTCTGAAATGATGATTTTTTCTTTTTCCAAAAATCGATGAATCTTCGTTTTTAAGAATTCGCTTATCAAATTTATCTTCTTTGATAACCAAACATATTTTCAATATAATTTGAATAAAAACAGGGAAATTTCTCTGAATACACGATATTATAAATTCATAATCAATGTTTTTAAAAAACGGGGGTTCATTCATTTCTTGCGCTGCTTTTTTCTTAACTCAAATAAATTTGCCACTTTCTGCTTAAAATTCGTTTCATCTATTTTTACTGATCCTTTAAGTTTCGAAACTTCGCTCAATGAAATTGTTAACATATCCTTTTCTATACCAAGAACCCAAAAATTGTTTCCACTTGGAATAATAGCTTCACTTTCAACACTTTTATTTTGACTAAAAGTTTTTAATTCAACTTCTTCAAAAATAGTAACATTTCCAATAGGAAAAACCGACTTTGGTATTTGTTTCCAATTGTTTACTGCTTTTAATAATTCTGGAGAAAATCCAAACCTTCCTTTGGTTAATTTATAAAAATCGGCTTTTTGCTTATCAGTTGATCCAAGAATTGAAACGCTAATTAAATTCGGATGTTTCAATAAATCTTGTGCGTTCCCCATTTGTTTTGAATCTATACGAATATTAACTAACGATTGCATTTTAGGTAGTTTAGATAAATCGTTCAAAGGATTCCCATCAATTTTAAGCGTTTTCAATCTCAGCAACTTTCCTAAAACTGATAAATCACTCTGATTAGCTATTTTATTTTTACTCAGATACAAAGAGGATAAAGAATACAGAAAACGAAGATTGGAAAGATCTTTTATCAAATTCTCCGAAAGATCTAGGCTAGTTAAATTGAAAAGCTTTTCAAGTGGTTTGATATTTTCAATCTTAGCCTTGTTTATATTTAATTCGGTCAGATTAATTAAGTTCTTAAATGGAGATAAATCACTGATGCTCGAACCATGAACACAAAGATTTTTTAAGTTCTTACATTCAGAAACACTCGAAAAATCATCATGGTCTTTTATCTTTTTATTATAAAAATGCTTCTTCCATTTTGAATTATAAGAATTAAAGCGAAGTATTTTGATCTCATCAATCGTTTGCTTTTGACTCAACTTCGCCAGATGTTCACCAATAATATCATTCTGAAAATTACCCTCAATTTTTTCTTCTTTATCAGGAATGCTCGCCTGCTTCCCCTCTTCCTTAATCTGCTTGAGACAGAGGCGGAACCCGAGGCTATTGGAACGAAAAGTCCGATTATTAATGAAGCGGGAATCAGATTGCAAAGACTTCGCGTCGTGGTACCAAGAACCACCCATTCTGAGTTGTTTCGAGTTAAATTTCGGACCATCGTGAGCGGACTTTGCAGCGGTTAAATAGTTCGCTGTCCATTCCCAGACATTTCCATGCATATCGAAAAAGCCCCATGGGTTGGCGGAATACTGACCCACACCACGAGTCTGTTTATAATCTTTGCCAGTAGTCGACCCACCGTCCCAATTGTAATTCGCATTCGAACTGACAATGTTATCTCCCCACGAATAAGCAGATGTCGTTCCTGCACGGCAGGCATATTCCCATTCAGTCTCAGATGGTAATGTATATACCCATCCATCCGGAGCATTTCCTTCCTTCTTTTCCAGTCCATTCAACTTTTCACAAAATTTCTTCGCAGCAATCCAACTAACCATTTCAACCGGTAATGTCTTCCCCTTAAAATCACTTGGATTTTCATCCATTACTTTTTCGTATTGTTCCTGGGTAACCTCATACTTTCCAAGATAAAATCCCTTTGTTAAACTGACTTTTCTTTTCGGTTGTTTTTTTCCTATTTCAAAACTGCCCGGTTTGCACCAGATCATTTCCATATTGACTGCGGATTCCACGATATGAATTCCCTCGCCCACGGGTTTGCTCATCGCTTCATCAAACTTTTCTTCCACCAAGGCCAAGCCAATTTTCGGATCATCTTTTGGTTTCACGATCACCAGTTTGCTTGCGAACTCGCCCATTTCATAAATATCCATGATTTCTGATTCGGTCAGAATACGATCATAAATTCTTAGATCGTCCAACTGGCCATGAAATCCATGCCCTTTTATGGTTGTACTGAAGGTAAAATTTTTAAGTCCTTTATTCACTGGAATAATTTTACCATTTCCCCTATTTTTTCCATCCGAATAAGTTGTAACATTTTCTCCCTCATACGAT
>CBFHYW010000108.1:0-3300 GCA_965660135.1 Opitutales bacterium | reverse complement strand
TTTAATTCTTCCCTGCATCTAATTCCCCCTTAAAAACTCGGCGAATTGTACCAGTTGGAGTCATAATAACTGGATCCTTGAAAATAGATTGTGGGCTAATGTTTTGAATCATCTCCTGAACAGGTGAGCCACCCCGTGAAACAATACTGGCACTGACAAATATCAAAAGATTACGCTTTTGATAACTCTCTGCCGATGATTGAAAAAGTCTACCAATGAGGGGGATATTACCCAAAACTGGAATTTTATCGTTAACTGTTTTAACTTCTTCTCTGGTCAGCCCACCGATAATAACGGTGGCACCATCGAAAATAGTAACAGATGTATTTACTTTCCGAACGGAAAAAATTGGCATCAGAATACCGGATGGTTGAATAATCATGGGGGGGGCACCTACGGCTGATGTTCCAATCATAGCTTGCGAGCCACCATATTCAATAAAGCCATCAAATTCAGTAACTTTAGGGCTAAGCTCCAATGCAATGGAATTATATTTCTCAATCCTTGGTGTAACATCTAGAACTACACCGACTTCACGAAAACCGGGTTGCTCATCATCTGGGGCTACAGTTTCAAACTGGGGAATAGCGGATTGAATTTGAATAGCC
Organism: Opitutales bacterium; assembly: GCA_965660135.1. Taxonomy (GTDB): domain Bacteria; phylum Verrucomicrobiota; class Verrucomicrobiia; order Opitutales; family Seribacteraceae; genus Seribacter. The sequence continues at coordinate 2,692 of CBFHYW010000108.1, read as the reverse complement.
TGTGCAAGTGCACCGATCCCCTGATTGTTGTTTCCCCCTCCTCCTCCTCCTCCTGGCAAAGGTGCAGGTTCGTAATTAGTTGGGTAAATAAACTCCTGTGCAATCGTTATTTGAGCGGGTTGCCCATCCATAACGGTAATTCTAGGAGCACTCAATAAATCCGTTCCTTGCTTTCTCTTAAGTGCATTTATTAAAAGAGTTGCCTGCGTATTTCCTAAAATATTGCCCGATCCCAATATTTCAGGGGCTGACATTTTCATATTAAGAAGTGGTTGCACACCCTCTCCAATTCCAATTCTACCAGGCAAATTGGGGGCTGCGTTTGGTATATTTAAGGATGCCCTATCATTATCAGGAATGCTTATTATTGTATCTCGCGACATTCCCGTAGCTGAATGGGCATCGGCAAGTTTTCGTGTGTTCCCGACTAAATTTTTGTCCCAAATGGGCATTGGTATCCCATCGGAATCTGTGAAAGGTTCACCGGTATTAGGATCAAAGCCAAGTTTTGGATTGTCCCACTGTAAACCCCAATCAAAACTAACTTCGTCCAAAGCACCTTCCTGCACTTCTAGGAATTTGGTTTCAATTTCTACTTGCCGGCTTGAATCGGCATCCAATCTCTCGAGAATTCGGATAATTAAATCCAGATTCCTTCTCTCATGTGTTACGATCATTTGAAATCCATCAAAAACAAATTTATGGCCTTTAGTATCATCAAACGAAATGCCAGCACCCTCTAAAAAAGCTTTGATTTTTGCTCCCGTATCGTCTGCTCCTCCTCCACCTCCACCTGGTGCAGGTGCAAAAGGGTCGGCACCACCACCCATACCTCCTCCGCCAGCACCACCTGTCATTCGGTTAATGGTTCCTTGGGTAACTTCAAAAAATTCTGTTTCCAATGGCCGGCCCTTGAACGAACCACCTGACTTGGAAATAACAATTGCGTCCGAACGTACATCATAAGTCCAGCTCACCATTTCTGTAATAAACTGAATCATTTGACCCAAAGGCATTGGGTTGAGGGTGATCGTAACATTGGGAGGAGGTTCACCTGGTTCCTGTAATACGAGAATGCTTACTCCCTTTTTAGCTAATTCAGGCTCAGTCAAATCAAAGTTTTTAGCTTGCCGTTGAAGTTCTATCATTACTTCGGGTAAGGGTGATTCAAAAAATTGCACGCCTGGGACCTGAATAATTTTCATTTTATTTTCTAAAATACTCGGGCCTTCTTGGACTTTTTCAACTTCTTCAATTTGACGGTCAAATACCTTAGGTCTCTCCCATTCCCGTTCGATTTCCTCAAGCATTTGCTGACGAGTTTTGAGATAACCAAGGTAACTTTCCTGCTGACGAACAATTGAAATCCTGCGAAGCATTTCTTTGGCTTCAAAATTATCAGAATAACGAGTTTCTATTGTTCTGTACGATTCAGTTGCTCCTGTTAAGTCACCGTTAATAAACTGAACTTTGGCACGCATAAGTAGATCGGATAACACTGCCTGCTCATCCTTCCATTCAGGTGTGAATTCGGAAATATCCCTGCGGTATGGGTTTGCCTTGTCACTCTCAATTCGATCAGACATTCTATCAACTTTTCCAAATTCCTGCTTATATGCATTTTCACCTTCAGTAGCTTTAAGACCAGGTCGGCCATATGTCATTGGATTACCCTGAATATCAGTATCCTGATAAAATTTTGTTTTAAAAGCATCTAGATATTGTTCGGCTAGATCCCAGTCTTTCTCCTTCCTGGCATCCTCAGCTTTTTCTAAATTAATACTATTTTTGAGAAGAGATGCCTCGAGAATAATCGGCCATGTTCTAGTATTTGGTTCTAGAAAATTCTTTATTTTGTAAAGAGTTTCATCCGCTTCTTCATATTGCTTTTTTCGAATCTGACCTTTTGATTTAGACAGCATTTCTTCAGCAATCTTTGCCTGCTCTTCTGATTTCTCTTTTGCTTTTAACATTTCTGCATCAAAATCCGGAGTTTCTTCAATTCCTAAAGTTTCCGTTTCGGCCCTTTTTCTTGATTCTTCAATATCTTCATATTCTCTACCCAGTTTCTTAACTTCCGCTACCTGACCTTTCAGCATTGCCTCTCCCATACGATACCATGTTACCTGTTGTTTCGTCTTATAAATATCGCTGATCAAGGCAATACTGGAGACATTGGAGGGAAGGATGTTAAGAGCTTCATTTAATTGATCGTTTGCTAAATCGTATTGACCATCTGAACTGTCTTTTCTTGCTTTCAAGAGTAAATTCTCTGCTCTTCTCATGGAAAATGCCATTTTTGCTTTTTCTGCTTCCATCAACCTTTCAAAATCTGGCTTAGCATCGTCTTCAGGTAAACCGGCTTTCGCCCTAATTTGGGCCAAATCTTTCTTTGCTTTATCTAACTCTTCGACCAATTTACCAACTAAAGTTACATCTGATGGCCCCTTGCTGGAAAGCACCAATTCCCTTTTTCGTTTTCGATCTTCCAATTCAAGCGAAACATTTTCCCTGTATCTGGCAAGTAATTGGCTTGCTAATGAATATTGCTTATCACGCATTGCCTGATTCGCTAAATTAAAATAAAGCCTTGTTTCCTCTTTACGGATTTGGTTAAGGTAAAAATTATTTTCTTCTGTTTCAGAGATCGTTTCCAATGCTTTCGTCGCTGCTTCTTGAGCTTCTTTAATTT
>CBFHYW010000107.1:0-3303 GCA_965660135.1 Opitutales bacterium | reverse complement strand
CTTGAAATATTACGCCTAAGCAAAGAACTAGCCATCGAAACCGAAGGTGCGTTTGATATTACAATCGGTCCATTTTCAAGACTTTGGCGCATTTCACGATTTAGAAAAATGCTACCGTCCGAAGAAAAATTAGAACATGCCAAGAAAAGAGTTGGGCATGAAAAACTAATTCTGGATTTCGAAAATAAACAAGGGAAATTACTAATCAGCGGAATGGTTCTGGATCTGGGAGGAATCGCTAAGGGGTACACTGCAGATCGAATGCTCGAAGTATTAAAAGCTAATAAAATTACTCGGGTGCTTATTGATGCGGGTGGGGATTTGCTTGCTGGAGATGCCCCACGAGGAAAAAAAGGCTGGATAATAGATATTGGAGGAAGAAAGCACCCAGATTTACCATCGATTATACTTTCTAATAAAGCAGTTGCAACATCTGGAGACATGGAACAATCAATCACCTTTAATAGAAAAACTTATTCTCACCTGATTCATCCTAAATCAGGTATTGGGCTTACAACACAGTCACAGGTTTCAGTCATTGCTCCAACATGTATGCACGCAGACTCCCTTGCATCTGCCACTCTGGTTTTAGGAAAAGCTAAAGGTATTAAATTTTTAAAGTCAAAACCACAGGTTAAGGGATACCATCTTCAAAAAATTTCGGATAATGTAATTCTTACTAAAACCCATGATTAATTTGAATTTGCTTTAACCTAAGAAGAACAAATTTATAAAATAGCAATTTACAACAAGGGATAGAGGATTGGACTTGTCAGATCTAGAGATTATCGACATAATAGAACTTTTAAACCTATTATACCCATGTCTAGAGTTTGTGCAATTACTGGAAAACGCCCCAAAGTTGGTGGTCGTATTATTCATAAAGGTGTCAGCAAAAAAGCTGGCGGAATCGGCTTGCAGTTGGTTAAAAACAACAAAAGAACTTTTCGCCCTAATGTTCAACGGGTCCGAGTTAAGCTTCCCAGCGGTCAAGTTAAGCGCATGTGGGTTTCTGTTAAAGCAATCAAGGCTGGTAAAATCGTAAAAGGCTGACTTTCAATTCCTTGGTCATTTTCAGACCAAATACCTGCGATCAATGATCGAGGAAATACAATATATGCATCGTGATTCAGGATGCATAGAGACTGAAAAAGTTTACGGAGAAAACTGGCTCAAGCTGATTTATGGTTCTCCTCTTGGAAAGATACCCCTTTGGTTAGCCATTAAACGGGCATGGTTTTCAAAATGGTACGGCCACAAAATGGATAGCCCAAAGAGTCGAGCAAAGATTTCGCCTTTTATTGAGAAATTCAGCTTAGATGAAAGTGAATTTCTTAAAGATCAAAATGAATTCAAATCATTCAACGAATTCTTTAGCAGGGAGTTAAAACCGGAAGCGAGGGAGATTGATCAATCTCCGGAATCTATAGTATTCCCAGCCGATGGCAGACATTTAGGAATTCAAAATTTATCTAAGACGGAACGTATATTCGTTAAAGGCCAACAATTTGATCTTCCGAAACTCTTTCAATCTGAAAAATTAGCAAAGCCATTTGAAGAAGGCACATTAGTTGTCAGCAGGTTATGCCCAGTAGATTATCATCGTTTTCATTTTCCAGTTTCAGGAGTTGCCACCTCGCCCAAGATGATCAACGGTTCACTTTTTTCAGTAAACCCGATCGCCCTTAGGCAAAATATTGGTATCTTTTGGCAAAATAAGAGATATCTCTCCTTTATTGAAGAATCAGCCGTTGGGAAAGTGGCGTGCTTTTTGATTGGTGCAACTTGCGTAGGTTCAGTAAAAATTTCACAGGATTTACCCAACAAAGTTCAAAAAGGTGATGAATACGGATATTTTCTTTTTGGTGGATCTTCTGTCCTGACCGTTTTTGAGAAAGATGCTGTTTCACTAGCAGATGATTTATTGAATTCCACTTCCAATGGAATTGAACTTTATGCTAAGATGGGACAAGTGCTTGGAAATAGAATATAGTAAGTTTAATGTCCTCTCTCCTTGCCATAATATAAATTCGGATTTACATTTTAATTTCCTATTAAAATGCCCTCTATTCAATCTCAGAAATCAGGCTTTACCGTCCTTGAGCTTCTCGTAGCTGTCTCTGTTACCGCACTCCTTGCTGGCATGCTTTTGAATATTACTTCACAAGTGGTAAGCACTCAAACCCAAGCCTCCGGGGATCTTGAAACAAATCAAGTCGCACAATTTATTTTAGATCGTATCCAAGAAGATTTACACTGTGCCATTTATCGTAACGATGGAAATGTATGGATGGCAGCTACGATTTTAGAAGATACAGACAATAGTGACTCATGGGTGGAAGCATCTGCTGGGAAACCATTCGAAAATTCAAAGAGAGTTAGGCCAATCGATTGGGCTGAAGGAGATATAGATATTTTTGCAAATGCTAATAATCAAATTTCCCTTCCAAATCAAAGATTTGGCGTGGCTGGGACTTTTTTTCGTTTTTTTACTTCCTCTCCTGAGCTTGATCCCAATAGTCCTAACTCTGGAGGAGCACGTGCGATTTCATACCAAATTGTAAGGTATGGTTTAACTAGTTCATCCACATCACGACCGCGCTATCAATTATTCCGTTCAGATGTATCAGTCAAAGAAACATTTTTATCTGGTTTTGATCTTCACCCGAGATCAGTATACCACCCAATATCTACATCAGGAAAAAATGACGCTCGAGAAGCAGGAAATATCAAAAATCCAATATTTAATGATCTTGACGGGCCATCTACCGGTTTTTCCCTTGCTTCAAATATTATTGATTTTGGAATTCGTGCGTACTTGATTGATAAAAATAGCTACGGAACTGGTCATTTAAAGCAGATATTCCCAGATGTTAATGAAACTACTAGAGGAGGGGAGTATGGAGATATACCCACAGCTGAATACGAATATTGGGCAACCAGTAACACCAACTATCGTGCATCTGGAAAGCCAAGCAGGCTCTATGCGTTTCCTGAGGTAATCGATGTAATGGTGAGAATTCTAACAACTGAGGGAGCATCTGCTATCTCCGCCTATGAAGAAGGCTTAATTCCAACTCCAAGTGGAAAAAATCCAGACGAATATTGGTGGGAAATTGCTGAAAAAAACTCCGAAGTCTACACTAGAAGAGTACGCGTAATTCCCTCAGGAATATAATCTTTTTAAGCAAACCCTTTTTGCTTTCGGTACTTAAGGGGAGTTACTTTCATCTGACGTCGAAAATGCTGAGTAAAAGAACTTTGATCATAAAATCCGTTTTCCTTCACAATAACAGCAAGTTT
>CBFHYW010000106.1:0-3402 GCA_965660135.1 Opitutales bacterium | reverse complement strand
GTACAAAAGAATGAGGATGACCGAACTGGCACTGGAAAATCTCAACTTGGAGTCCCTCAGGTTAATATTTGAGGTTAAAGGCGAAGACAGGCAGATTTCTGGCACAATTCGTGGGAAATCCTTAATTGATAAAAAAACTGAGGTTTCTTTGGATTATCGCCCTAAAATTATAGCCGGGCTTGCGGAGATTTTACACAAACTGAACTTTGATAAACTTGATTTATAAAATTCCTTTTCAAATTATCAGTTGCAGGATATCAGGGATATTCTTAATTTATCAACATGTATAATTTATTCCGCATCACTTTCATATTTTGCATAATTGGCAGTTTTGGATGTACAGTTATGAAAACTGAACATCACATTACACTTGATCATAATATTTCAATTAAGATCGAAAAAGAGGTGAACGACTTCCTTGACGATTTATACAGTGATGAACCTTCCTCTAACTAAATTAGAATTTAAAATAATGAACTATAAAAATTTCCTACTTTTCTTTGCCCTGTCCTTCGGGATTACTGCACTTGTTCACGCAGATTCAGATCTGACAAACCGTATGAAGGCTCGTTTGCCTGATGTCCTTGCCGCGAAAAGCGATGGTACGATTGGTGAAAGTACTGAGGGAAAACTGCTCATTCGCACGAAGAATCCTACTTCCGAATTGGAAAAATTAGTTAAACTGGAAAATAAAGACCGAAGTGAACTTTTTAAATTACTCGCTAAAAAAACGGGGGGTGATCCTGGTGATGTGGCAAAGAAATTTGCTAAAGGTTTAGCCAGTAAAGCGAAGTCAGGGCATTGGTTTAAGAATTCCTCAGGAAGTTGGGTTTCCAAGTAAAATTTTTTCTAATTGGGAGTAGTTGTTTACTACTTCTCTTTTCTTGCAACAGTACACCTCCGCCTCAGGGTATTGACTCCCGTGCTTCGCTTTTCACAAATAGTACTGAACCCAGTTTAGATGAACAATTGGTTCAAACGAAGAAAACCCTGATTGCTCACAGATTGGAATTAGAATGGTTAAATTTAAGAAAGATTATTGTTGAGGCTGAGATTCGAGCAAAAGAAGCAACAAGTTCAGAGTTAATGTTGGAGCGCGAACTTTTAAAATATCAAAATTTTGATATTCGCTTTCCTGCAAAACAGGGTTTTATTTCAGATCGTGATAAAATTACTTGGCAAGCCAAACTAAAGGTAAAACAAGAAGAAGCCAAAAGGTTAAAGGCTGCCGTTCGGTTGCTAAATCGGGATATGATTGAATTGGAAGCTAAATTAAAGCACGAGGGTTTTCGGTATGAACCCCAACTCCGTTCAACTGAAAGTAGTGAATCTAATCTTTAATTAATTTCATTGTACCATCACAAACTCTAGAACAGCATACAAATATGGAAATCCTTCTTGAACGAATTTTAAGTAATCCTTTGCTTAGCTTTGCCTTGGCTTTGCTTTGCATATTACTTTTATTTGCCGTTTTAAAAGGGTTAATTAAATTAATATTGATTGTTTTAGTGGTCGGGGCAGTTTACCTGGGATATGTAAGTTTTTTCCAGGATGAATATCCCTTACCTGAAATTGATGAAGATGTAATCGAACAATGGAATGAATGGACAGAACCCCTGCGGTCTATCGGTTTTACTATTCCAGATTTAAACCAAAGTATCCGGTTGGAAACTGAACCGGTTGAGCAAGAGTAATAATTTAAGGATTTAATGAAAGTGCCTTGGCCCCTTTACCTGGCTTGGAAACAACTTTTTCCAAGTCAAAAAAAAGTTTCTTTTTTTTCGCTTTTAGCGGTAGTCGGAGTTGCTCTTGGGGTAAATGTAATGATTGTCGTGATTGCATTTATGCAGGGTTTTCAAAATAAGTTCAGGAACGATATCATTGATGCCCAAGGGCACGGACGGGTGATTTCATGGAAGCCTTCACCTAATTGGCGTGAACAGCGTACGAAAATTGAAGAACACGCCTCCATTGAGGCGGTAACTCCTTACCTTCACGGGCAACTGCTCTTACAAAATGGTGATTATCATTCGATTCCTTTTTCTATGGGAATTGAACCAACTGTGGATAATCGGGTTCTTCAAGTGAACTCTTTTCTTCAGGGAGGAGCGAAAAAGATGAACTCGCATGATGCTGAGGATGTAACACCAGTTCCCACAATTGAGAGCTTGGAGGATGAGGTCGTCTTTGTGAGTTCTCAAGTGGCAAGCCGTTTAGGTGTTCGTCCTCCAACAGTTATTCGCTTTTACGATTCTAATAAAAGTAATAATTCACCCTCGGGACAAATGGTTGTCTCCCGGTTAGATCCATTTGTTGAATCGGGTGAATGGGAAGTTTTTTTTAAAAACCCACAGGAATTTACAATTCGAAGTATGAATAGTGAAGAGCAATTTATGGGAAATATATCAGATGGCCCCATTGATCTGGGGCTTGGTATGCCCGTTGTTGAAGCTGTCCCAGGTCCCAAGCCTTTTAAAAAGGGAGACCATTTTAAATTTCATGTATTCAGGGGCTCAACTATCGAAGTTTTTGCCCCTAGCATGATTGAAAAAGCAAATGCTGATGAAATGGTGCCACCGCGCGAAGTTAAGATCGGGGGCATTTTTGAAGTGGCCTGGCAGGGATTCCATACAGAAGCATTGATCAGTACGATGCGATTTATGCAAGATATGCGAGGCCAGGAAGGTCGGATTGACGGATTTTACTTAAAAGCTCTACAGTCAGTTGCGAGAAGCGAAGCTGAACTGGCACAGTGTTGTATGGATTTGGAGGAGGTCCTCGGTGAAGGGTGGGGAGTTGTTCCTTGGTTTGTTGAGAATGCGTGGTTTTTCGATTTACTTAAATTTGAAGAATACCTCATGATTTTGATTATGGTCCCCATAGGTTTGGTTGCAGCCTTTGCGATTGCTATTGCACTTATGACCTCAGTTTTACGTAAAATTCGTGAAATCGGTTTGCTTGTGGCGATGGGGGGAAGTCGGGTTTCAGTCGGAGCAGTATTTTGTTTGCAGGGTTTTATCATCGGGCTGCTAGGTGCAATTTTGGGATGTGGCTTTGCTCTTTTATTTATTAGGTTTCGTGATGAGTTAATGACTTTTATTGTCAAGAAAATTGCCGGTGAAGAGGGGCAGGCGGGGGTATCTCAGTTTTATGATTTTTACAGTTTGGATATCTATTATCCATGGGAATCTGCGAGTAGCCTGTCGACCTTTATCTCCTTTGCTTTTTTTGCTGTTCTTGTATCCACCCTTGCTGGACTATTGCCCGCATGGCGGGCCACCCGACTGAAACCTGCAGACGCTTTGCGAAGTGAATAAACAAGAGAAGATAATTCTTAAAGCGAACGGCTTGGCAAAAAGCTTTCCGTTTGAAAAAAAACGCGTTCATGTATTGGAGAATATT
>CBFHYW010000105.1:0-3664 GCA_965660135.1 Opitutales bacterium | reverse complement strand
TTTACCAATCTGCTTTGATCGATAGCGAAATTGCAGATATTTATAACGACGACATAACTGGTGCAGCACAAGCTGGTTATATTAATCAAACACTTTATGATGAGGGTTCTGCATCATCCGGTCTTGGTATTGTGTTAGAGGGAAATTCTCTCAAAGCAAAAGTCGGAGAGAATGGTTCCGTTGCTGAAGTTTCTAGCACTATCGATATTAAAGATGATCAGTGGCATCATGCGATTGTCACCTATGGTGATTCACCCAAAACGCTAAAACTTTACCTTGATGGAAATCTACAAGGCACTCCCGCTTTACTAGACTACCCTATGGTTTCTTTGCATCCAGAAATACCCTCCTTTGGTTCGATGAATGGAACAAGTCTTTTCACTGGATTTGGTAATTACCAGGGATTGATTGATGAACTAAGAATTTACGATCGCGGTTTAATTTCTCAGGAAGTTGCGAAAGTTTTTAACGGAGATTCTCCAAATGACGGATTCATTGAGTTTCTTGCAATTCAGAAACCGATTGTTCAAACTAAAACACCAATTGATATTTTACCGAATCAGGCAATATTACGAGCTGAGGTTTTATCAACAGGCGGCACTGTAACTACTGTAAATTCTGTAGTGGATCGTTCATTCAAGGTGGATTCTATTTCTGGAATGGCTGCATGGTATTCAGCTCAGGATATGAACGGAGATAATGTCGATGATCTTGGCCAAGTGTTTTCCAACGGGGATATTGTTACTGAATGGAGGGATGGTTCGGGAAAGCAGAGAAGTATGCTTAATACTTCTGGTAATCCACGATTCTATACCTCTGCACTAAAAGGGAAGCCAATAATAAGTTTTGATGGAGATGACATGATTTGGGGTGAAACAAATTTTGATTTCCTCACCAATACAGGATATTCAATTGTATCAATTTCCAGGTATACTGGCGGTGCAAATAATCGGGTTATTTCTTCAAGGACAACGAACTGGCTCTTTGGTTATCATGCTGGACTGGTCACAAGGTGGTATGCAAATGGTTGGATTAGCACAGGTGGTCCTTCTGATAACGATTGGCATTTACACCTTGGAACAATAGAAGCGAAAGGCGGGGATCCTCGGGCATCTTTGTGGAGAGACGGTGAGCAAAAGGTTCTTAATCATAGAGGATCTAATAATAATAATTTTGGCCCTGGTGTGTTACAGTTTGGTGGCTACGCAACAAGAAATGAAAGGTCGACCTGTGAAATTGCTGAGGTTGTCGTTTTTAATCGAGAGCTCAATCAAGGTGAGCTGGTTCAGTTGGAGGGTTATTTAGCTCATAAATGGAGGCTCAATGAGGATGTTTTACCTCAGTCCCACCCTTATTCTAGTGCCAACCCATTTGGTGGAATTGTAGAGAGTACCACCATTCAAACAGTTGGGGGAGATGATCCCATTGTTAAAATCTTTTGGGGTGATGAATGGATTGATGAAAACTCAACCCTTGTCGATGATTCAAATAATTCTAGGTGGGATAATGTGATTGATATCAATGGAGGGAATCCAGTTTCTCTTGGTACTTATGAAACTATGGTAAATAATTTAACAATTAATAAACCATATTTTTATCGAGCTTATGCGGAAAACCTAGGTGGTGCAAAGTGGGCCACAGATGTACAAACTTTTACTGCGAGCGATACCCGGTTCACAAAATATACGATGGATGGATTGGTCCTATGGTTAGATGCTATGGATCCCGACGGTGATAGTATAAAGGATTCATGGGACGATGGTAATTCAGTACCGCTTTGGGTGGATAAGTCTCAAAGCGGTAAAAACGCCATGCAAACTGTTCCCAATGCAATGCCTACCTATGCAAAATCCGTTTTTGATGGTAATCCTGCAATTCGTTTCGCTACTGGAGAATCCTATAATGTTGGTTCCCTAAATTTAAATATCGGTAATATTCATGTGTTTATGGTTGCTCAAGGATTAGGCGTTGGTATCGGAGGAACGAACGGTACTACTGGTTGGACGCTAAACGCAAAGACTTCTCCGCGATTTGGATCCTATTCTAATGAATATAATGTACTTCAACAAATTACTTTGGGAAATGATCCAAGTACTGGGTTTGGTCAGTTAATCGGAGAAATTGGAGAAATTATGGTTTTTGATCGCCTCCTGAGTCAGGGAGAAAAGGAAAAAGTGGAGGGTTACTTGGGTCATAAGTGGGGGATTGTACAAGACTTGGCTGGCACAACTTATAAAATCAAAAATGGATTGGCATTATATTATCAATTTGAAGAAACTGATGGAAGTACCATTCAGGATTCTTCTCCCAATCTCAGAAATGCAAATCTTACAGACGGTGACTTAAACACTTTGGGAAAATTTAATTCAGGGATCGAATTTGATAACTCCGCCCAGGCTAAAATTGAACTTGGTGCAAACCAACTTTCTCTTCCCAGTAGTTGGACAATCTCGACATGGTTCACTACTCCCCTTGATGACACTTTCGTAGACTTCAGGCATGCCTTGACCAGCGGAGGCACAAACGCACATATTATCTTCAATCAACCAGGGGCAAAAGAATTAGGAGTATTTGATGGAACTTTCTCTTCGACAGGTTACGGAGCAAATAATCTTGCCTCGGGATGGCATCATTTAGTAGCAAGAGGAACAGGAAGCCAAACCTCATTTTGGATTAACGGTAATGCAGTTGGTACGGTCAATGCCAATGTCGCATCTCCCGTCGAAGCAATTGGAAATCTAACAGGTGGTTTTGGGCGTTTTTCAAATAAAATTGATGATTTTAGAGTCTATGACCGTGCACTGGGAACTTCAGAAATTAGAGACCTTTATGGTTTGGGTAATGGTGATTTTGGGGCGCACCCATATAGCACTTACAGTCCGACTTTCGATAATTCACCTGAAATCAAGCTGCCTAGTAATCCAATTGTCCATTGGACTTTTGATGAGCTCAATGGAACATCAGTAACTGATTCTTCTGGAGTCGGGAATAACGGTGAGGCTTTAGTTTTTTCAGATCTCTATCTTTTTTCGGAAATGGGAAGAGACGGTACTGCACTTCGTTTTGATGGAAACAGTTCACTTCGGTTACCTTACGAAGCAAATAAATTTGACCTTACGGGGCCTTTTACAATTGGACTTTGGGTGTACACCAATGATTTAAACGGAGTTATCTTTCGGAGTGATCGAGTGAAATTTTCTATTTCCAATGGTTTTATTAATGCTCAGATTCGAATCAATGGAGCCTGGAAAATTTCAGATTCTTTTCCTGCAACTATGGATCAATGGGTTCATTACATTTACCAATGGGATGGTAATAAAATACTAATTTATGCAAATACTGCAGAGGTTGTTCCAGCAATCAATGCGAAGGGTGGATTAGCAGGGGATGGAACGGGTGCAGATCTTTATTTTGGCAAGCATCCATCTTCAATAGATTATTTTTCCGGGATGATGGATGACTTGCGCATATTCAATCAGTCACTAACTGCTCAGGAGAGGCAGGATATTTACGAATTTGCAGACTCCCCTCTTATTGCTAGATACGGACAGGATTATTCCTATGCAATTGAATCTATAAAGGGTCCAACTGAATATAATGCAACTAATCTACCGAACGGCTTAGATGTCGACTCAAATTCGGGCCTGATTTTCGGTGCTCCTTT
>CBFHYW010000104.1:0-3933 GCA_965660135.1 Opitutales bacterium | reverse complement strand
TCAAAAAGGAAAAAGATACCTGAAGAACTTGCAACATGTAATGTGCCCGGACTTTCCTCGTTGGTAATGCCAGGTTCAAAATGCTCACCAGCATTGTCATAAAAAATCATCGAGCAGTCATGACCTGTGCCCCGAGGGTCCGAAAGACTGAATATGAATGGACGAGGAAGAGCAACCACCCGGTCATGCCTTTGTAAACGCTCATACATTTCGCCCTCTAATTGGGTTTTAATTAACATTGCATCTGCTGAGCTACTGCCAGCAAAAAGACGATTTTTCATCGAGTTTAAAATTGCATTACAACTGGGGTCAGCATCACGAAATGCAATCCCAAACTCACGAAAAAGCGTGCGTTGTAATTGACGCACTAGAACACTCAAATAATAAGATTTTCCGGCACTTGGAGCACCAACAATCGAAAAAATGTGATGAGTCACATCCATAAACCCAGGCGGTAATTTGCGATGGCAATGTGGACACCCAACATCGGTGGTGGGTAATCCCATGGCATCCATTGCCTGCCCTTTGGAATTAAACTCAGTAGGAACAAAACGAAGCATCGCATCGTCTCCTAACTTTCGGTCGCCCCGTAAATCTTCGTGCACAGCGATACTTAAAACATCAGCCCGGTCAAATTTCAGCCAACAGGTGGGGCAGGTAAATTCTCCCCTATCGGGATCAACAACGATTTCCTCCTGATATAAACTCTCCTCTTCTTCTTCCTCCTCCTCAGGTCTTTGTAAAAATTCTACTAAATGCGCGATCCAAAAAGGCACATCCAATCCAACGGGTTTAATTGCACATTCTGAAATATCCGCTCCAAATTCTTGGATTTTCTCCAGAACTTCATAACGCCCACACTGGACATAATCTGTTCCAGTCCTTCCATTCGCTAATATCCATTGCCCCTTTTGAATCTGGTCTGCCCATGACTTTGGATCTTTACCGGCAAAAACAACCAAGGGGTAGCCCATAAATTGAAGAGTGCACACTTCATCATCTTCAACATTGAAGGGCTCTGCAAAAGGACCACCATTTACCAGGAGGCGCTCATCGCCTTTTTTATTTGGAACAATTCGAAAAGCATTACCCGATTTTTTGATCATGCAAGCACCTTCCCAACCTTCTCCACCTGGAACCTGCCAATCGGCATTTCCCATGCAACCGACAATGAAAGGAAACTTGTCGAGCATTCGAAACTGCCCTTCCAAGCAATCAAATATTCCTATCGAGCTTTTTTTACCGAGCATATAATTAACGAGGGTTTAAAGTCATAAATTCAAAAAATTAATGTTATTTGTAAATGGTATGGATTTTATTAACTCTATGGCAAAACAATTTTAATATTAAATTCTAGCCTTCCTCTCGATCAAGCCCCAATGGATTATCCTCTTGTAATTCCTGAGGAAGAAATTCATCGGGAAACCCCTGATAGCAAACAGGTCGGGCGAATCGTAAAATTGCCCCAGTTCCAACAGAGGTGCTTCGACTGTCGGTGGTTGCTGGGTAAGGTCCTCCATGCACGATTGATGAACAAACTTCTACGCCGGTGGGAAATTGATTAAAAAGAAGTCTTCCAGCCTTGGTTTCAAGTATATCAAGGAGATTGTCATGCTCGGCCAAGTTCTTCTCATTTCCAAACAAGCTGACCGTTAATTGCCCCTCCAACTGCTTTGCCACATTCAGGATATCTTCTTTCTGGGAATATGAAACGAGCAAGGTTGCAGGGCCAAAAATTTCATTACTAAGCTCAGGCTCATTCAAAAATCTTTCGATTTTTGTTCCTAAAACACAAGGACTCGCACCGCAACCGCCGGGCACTAGGGACTCGTCTCCACTCGTGAGTTCCTCCACTCCCTCGCGCTCACTCATTTCACGAGTGCACGAATTATATGATTCCAAGATCCCTTGATGTAACATAACACCTCCATCCGAACCCTTCATTCTATCTAAATAGGAGGTTCGAAAAGATTCACCGATCTCATTATCAGGGTAAAAAACTACCCCTGGATTGGTACAAAACTGTCCTACCCCCATGGTGGCAGAGAACTGCAATCCTTCTGCAATTTTATCCATTTCATCTTTTCCTAGATCCGGAAGCAGGAAGATGGGATTAATGCTACTCATCTCAGCAAAAACAGGAATCGGTTCGCTTCGACTTGCTGCCAAATCAAAAAGTGCCCGTCCACCCGACCTTGAGCCAGTAAAACCAACCGCTTTGACCACTGGATTCTTAACTATTGCCTGTCCAATTGTTCGACCACTTCCGAAAATAAGTGAAAATGTACCTTCAGGTAGCCCACACTCTTTTACCGATTGCACAACAAGTTTTCCAATCAACAATGCAGTTCCGGGGTGTGCATGATGTGCCTTAACAATTACCGGACAACCTGCCGCCCAAGCTGAGGCTGAATCTCCACCAGCAACCGAAAAAGCGAGAGGAAAATTACTTGCACAAAAAACTGCAACTGGTCCGATTGGGCGAAGCATTGCACGTAAATCTGGCTTAGGCATAGGCTGTCGGTCTGGAAGTGCACGATCAATCCGAGCATCAACCCATGAGCCCTCTTCCAAAAGATTCGCAAACATTAATAACTGGCTCCGTGTTCGACCTGTCTCTGCTCGGACTCTGGCTTCAGGCAAACCGGTTTCGGCAGTCATAATTACAACTATTTCCTCAATCGATTGATCGATTCGATCTGCGAGTGAGCGTAGGAATTTTGCCTTATCCCCGCCGGAAAGTGCGGCCATGGACAGACTTGCCAATTTTGCAAGTTCACACGCACGCCCGACTTCGTCTTCGCTCGCTGAACAATATTCTGTTATCAAATTTTCTCCCGTTGCCGGATTTGTTGCTTGAAAAGTTTCGTTTCCCAGTTCACCCCGGGAATAACCAATTAATGAAGACTCTATCATAAAAAATTTTGGATTTTATTGTTATTCAACTGAATTAACCAGGGTACCAATTGAATCAATTGTAATCGAAACAATATCTCCCTTTTGTAATGTAAAATCATTGCCCGGAACAACTCCCGTTCCGGTCATTAAAAAAACACCCTGTTCAAAAGATGTTTCTCTAAACAAATAACCGACCAACTCCTCCAGCGTGCGTTTCATTTCGGACAATCGAGTAGATCCGAAATACACTTCTTTGTCTGCTCTCTTGATGCTCAAAGAAATTTCTGAATCAGAGCTAATTGGTTCTTCCGGAACATAAAGACAAGGGCCTAAGCAGGCACATTTATCATAGGTTTTGGCCTGAGGTAAATATAGGGGATTCTCCCCTTCAATGCTTCTTGAAGAAACATCATTTCCAATAGTGTATGCCACAATCTTCCCTGAAGTTGTGGCATAAAGTGTTAATTCAGGCTCGGGTACATCCCAATCAGAATCCTCACGAATTCGAAAGCTTTGTTTGTGTCCGACCACTCGTGAAGGGGTAGCCTTCAAAAATATCTCCGGGCGAGCCGCTTGATATACCCGGCTATAAAAATCTCCTCCTCCCGAGTCCTGAGATTCTTCCATTCTCGCTAAGCGACTGGAAAAATAAGTGACTCCCGAAGCCCAAACCTCCTGTGTCCCGATGGGTGCGAGAACTGAATCGGAAAAACTTTCTGTATCTGTTAAAGTTTGAGCTGATTCCCACTTATTCTCTAAAGTTTTATGCAAATCATCACGATTGATCAAACTGTCCCAGTCACTTCCATCCTTTATTTTACGATGTTCATGATTGCGAACAATTACTGAACCAATCGACGATTTGTAGAGATGCATTATTTCAAAAGGGATAATTTAAACAACTAAAAGTTCACCTATAATCTCTCACGATATCGAACTCAAGTGATAACTCGGGGGAGAGAGAAAAAAAACCTTACCTTATCAATTGAATACTGAACTACCCAGAAAAACTAAAACTTTGCGAATTTCATGTTA
>CBFHYW010000103.1:0-4042 GCA_965660135.1 Opitutales bacterium | reverse complement strand
GCCCGGTTGCATCCGAACTGAAGTAAACATGACGACCATCTGGACTGATCGTTGGGAAGCGGTTACTGGGCATAGAACCAAGGGCACTGGGCAGGTAGTTAACTGGAAAACCAAAAGTGCTTCGACTTACTCTTTGATTTCTGGATGTATTAAAATCAAACAAATAAACATCATCTGATTCCATGTCTATTTGAACATCAAAAACCCGCCTGCCCCCAGCAGTTGAAACCGTGGTGGTTCCGGACAGAATTTCAGAAAAACCGTAAATTACTGCCGGTGGGGCAATAGAAGCAGTCGCCCGGGTAAAACCGGATCCGCTAAACAACATGTTGGATCTTGGTGAAACAGAAATCGCAGATGGGTTGGATGAGGATACGCGACCGGACAATGCAGAATAAGTGAAAACAGAGCCGCCGGTCGCATTAGCTTCCACTTGTGGACCCATAAATAAATTTGAACGGTCGGGCCAATGTAGTTCAATCATATCCACGATATCATCTCGAATAGTGGTGGTGGATTTTGTACCCGTTCCAGATTCTGTGGCAATGTTAAGCGGATTCGTTGAATCCGCAACTGTAGTGAAGAGAATAGTTATTGTTTTATTAGCATCCGTTAAAGAAAGCGTGGCTCCTTGTTGTGGAACAGTGAGCACTTCGAGATCAAAGACCTGCTCAATATATACTCCGCCCAGGAAATCCAAATTTATTTTACTCGGATCCATCTTGCTATCAGGAGTTCCATCTAAATCCAGATCAATTCCATCACCATCTATGGCAATGATTGATTCTAAACCCTGAACCGTAGAACCTAATTCCTGATATCCAGTTCCGTGTTCAATCATTTCCACCCGATGAACCCGTCCGCCACCGTTACGGGCAGCCAGCGGTCCGCCACCATTACGGGCAGCCCCGATTCCAAAAGTTTCTGAAAACCGTAATGCACCAGCCATAAAACCAGCTCCTCCCCTTGGGTTTGAAACGCTCACGGTAGTTGTTTCAAGCCGATAATCCACTCCTCGGTTAATCATCTGAATCGATGCAATTCGGCCAAAGCTATCAACCTCATAGCTCGCAACTGCTCCGTTCCCGGAGCCTGATAAATCTGTAATTTCTAGAAATCCATTTTGGTAACCAAGTCCGGGGGTAAGTACCTCAATCTCACCAATTCCGCCAACCAGAATGGCTTGAGCTGAAGCAATTCTACCCGGTTTGTTGTAGTAGACCTTTCCATCATCACGTGTGATATTGGTATCCTGTAAGTTTGTGGATTTAGTGGCATATACAACTGATTGTCCATCGTAACTTATACTGGGTTCACGACTTTCCATATCACCCCCCACCGCATATTCATTTTCACTTGCCCTTTGGGAATAGGTGGAATTGTCGTCGGGATCGGTTAAATCGTCTACCAATATTCTGTATATTTCACCCTGAGAGTGGGACAGCAAAGCATTTACTTGTGCAGTCTGAGTAGGCGGTGGTTGTGCGGGGTCTGGCAAAATGGTGACCTGTGGCGTAAAGTAACCCGAGCCATGGGCTAATATTTCAATGGCTTCTTCCCGAATTTGTCCGTACACATCAAGTGCATTTTGCAGACTAATGACCGCTCCAGTTCCACCTCCTCCAAGGTCGGTAATTGTTGCTGTAGGACTCCCAAAGTAACCAGCCCCACTTCTCGCAACTTCAATCTTTGATACTCCTTTTCCAAAAACCATATTCGTGGCTGATGATTGAAAAACAATAGCACTCCCATCTCCACTTATTTTTGGGTTCCATGAATTTCCCCCATCTGCAGCCAGTCCAAGCATGGTACGACTTACCAAAAAAGTATCGTTTGTATCTATACGCTTTAAAAATACATCTTCCTTGGAATTAGTATCCGGTACCATTGTTAAATTGGTTGCATAGGATGAGAAAGTTACAAGATTTCCAGATTGATCAACAGAGGCACCCCTGCTCTCTCCATTTCCATAAGTAAGTGCTTGAATTGAGCCTGTACCCCCAGCAGCTAAGTTCCACAAAAAGATTTGCCGGCCTGAGGTAATCTCTCCGGACGAAGGTAAATTTGTCGCACGGGATTCAAAAACTACAACATTTCCATCTCCACTAACGGAAGGATAAAAACTCCCATCATTCCCATCCTGCCCGGTAGTGAATTGATGTGCACGAATAAGAAGCTGTGTGTCCACTTTGTAAACAAACACATCAGAATGCCCGTTCGAATCACCAATGATCAAATCGTTTGCAAAGGAGTGAAAAACAACGGTCGATCCATCAGCACTTATTCTCGGACGAAGGCTGTCCCCGTTACCTCCAGCATTTGTTCCACTGGCAATTGAAATCCTTGTACTTTGTCCGGATACCATATCTCTAAGAAATATTTGCTGAATACCATTTCCCCCTGTTTGTTCATACACCACCAACATGCCGTCGCTGCTTGCATGAGGTCTTTCGGTGCTTAGTCCCTCATCAGGTTCGACCAATTCTGTAGTTCCTTTTCCCTTTGAAACCATAGTAATCACAGGAGTGTTTTGCAGGGGGAATGTCGCACGTGCATTCGTGTTTTCATTTAAAATATCAGTGATCAGGTAGTAATCACCTTCAAAATTATCGGGTAATTGCTGAACCCAATCCAAACGAATCGTTTCGTTGGATCTCAAATTTGCACCCAGTGCATTTCCACCCAGGTCAAATTCCCGAAGAATAAAATCATCGTTTGAAAAAGTATCGTTTTTTGAAAGTGCAACTCGAGCAGTAAAGGCATCGGTTGCATCCATGGATACATTTCCTGTGTTACGAATGGAAAAAGCGAGGCGAATAGGATCTAGACCTCTAAATATGCCGATATCTCCATCAAAACTATTCGGGTTGACTTCTAAGTTTGGTGTTCCTTGTCCAACTGTGAATGTAGTGAGCAAGTGATTGTTGTTAATTCCATCTATCTCCTGAATGATTTGTCCGGTAGCTAAATCCGCAGGATCCACATTTACCTGTACGGTATAAGTTCCAACGGCATCAGCAGGTAATTTCAAATTAGGAATAACATAATTTATAGAGGCTCCAGGAAGCACAGATGTTGGACTTGAGCCATCAGATGGAGGAAGTATAACGCTCTCTCTATCTACGCTTAGGGAAATAGGAGCCGGCCCGGCACTAGTAACTGCTCCTTCAAATAATCGGGCATCAACCGTAAATCGGGCACCTGGTTGAGTCATCACTGTACCAATGTTGGTAATTGAACCAGAAACCTGAATTTGAGAATTTGGTAAAATATTATTAGTTAAATCACCGGATATAGGATCAATCGCTTGTAAAGTAACGCTATCTGCAGGAACTTCCAAATCAGGAACTGCAAGTGTAAAACTATGTGAAATAAAGTTGTTCGCGGTATTACTTTCTAAGCTCGGACTTGAAACCCGCACAGTTACAGCCCATGTAGGGTCATCAAAATTTGCATCACCAATCAATTGGGGTACGCCATTAAGCCCAGTATTCCACTTAGTCGCTTCAGTCCATGGCATTTGCATTATGACCTGCCTTGCCGTTGTAGAGTCATTATCCAACTCCGCACTAGCAGGGGGGGGAGGATTAGGAAAGGCACCCGGGCTTTGGACATGAGACGCAATCACAATGTTATTCGGATCAATAAGTTCAAGAGTTATAGTGATCGCCTCATTCACAACCGGACTGGAATTTGCATCTACATGAAATACCTGCGCCCGAATTGCAAACGCCTCTCCAATTCCCACTTGAGTGGGAGGAAGAGGGTCTAGAAATCGCACTGATAAGTCAGTTGTTTGAGCAAAACTAAATAGGGTAACAAAAAAATTCCAAAATAAAAAATGGAATAGGGCTATTGGGCGAGATTTCATGGACGAGATTTCCATTGCTGAGTATTAAAGTCGTAATATTGAATGATAGGTAAGTCTAGCTTTAAGTAGTGCCATTCATTATTCTCGCCCTCCAAATAATAATAAGGAAAGACACTTGGGGAAGTCCACCACCATGACTGAAAATGAAAATCCCAAATCCAATATCCATCC
>CBFHYW010000102.1:0-4136 GCA_965660135.1 Opitutales bacterium | reverse complement strand
TCCCAACCAAGTTTCCTTTCTGCCGCCTGCCGTACTTTCGACCAAATGCCAAAAGTAACAGTCTCCCCGCTAATTTTGAACTTAGGCAGAGACACCTCAATTTCATCAAATTTGGGATACCCCAAAGCCACTGGCCCCTTCGAATCTATTTCCACCATCCGCAAGCCAAAACCGGAGATCATTTCCTCGGGGGTTAACCCCTCAAAATTTTCAACATAAGTACCAGGGGGCACATTAACCGTATCGCCGTCGAACACGTCGTCAATCGCATCTTGAATGGTGCTGGAGGAATCCCCGTCGCTGGGTAACAATGTACTGGTTTTATTCTCCCCACACACCAGTGAGGAAAATCCGATGATGAAAAACAAAGGGGACAGAGGCTTGTACAAAACCTGTATTAGTTTTAAATATTTCATAGTGGGAACGGTTAGGTGACTTAACTGGAAACAGGTTTAAGAATGATGGAAGAATGGGAATGGGGTGAAAGAAGAACCAGGCTCATGCCCTCCTGAAAAGTAATCGTTTTCTTGCCGACCCTGTCACCCGGGGACGGACGGGGATGTCCGTGTAATAGCGGGGACCGTAGAAAAAAGGGAAGAGCCTTGGCGGCGTGATCAGAGTCAATTGCATTCATTTTTTGTATATAATTTAAAACGGGTTGTTATTTAATTAATTAGCATACTTACATATTTAGTATATTTATGCAAATAAAGTTTATTACTTCTTTTCTTGCTTCGTAGAATAGAGAAATTAGATTTAAGTCTATGATCATAGTATTGTCCCCAGCAAAGACCTTGGATTTTGATTCACCTCGAGTACATTCAACTTGCACCGAACCTGAGTTTTTGTCCTTTTCCAAAGATCTAATCTCCGGTTTAAAAAACTTAAGCTCCGAAGAAATCTCAGAATTAATGGGAATTAGTCCCAAGCTTGCAGAATTGAACCGGGAACGATTTGCAAATTGGCAGATCTCCCCTGCTGAAAAAAACAGCAAACAGGCAATACTTGCCTTTAAGGGGGATGTGTATGAAGGGATGCGTGCCTGGGAATTCAGCAAAAAAGACTTTGCCTATGCCCAGAAAAACCTCCGGGTTTTATCTGGATTATACGGCATCCTGAAACCACTCGACCTGATCCAGGCTCACCGCTTGGAAATGGGTACCGTCTATGCCAACCCCGCAGGAAAAGACCTGTATTCCTTTTGGGGTGAGCGGCTGAACAAAAGATTGAATGAGGAGTGCAAAAGTTCAGGCTCTAAGTACCTGATTAATCTAGCTTCGCAGGAATATTTCAAGGCAACCCAACCCAAAAAACTTGAAATGGAGGTTATTTCTCCGGTCTTCAAGGATGAGAAGAATGGAAAGTTTAAAATTATTAGTTTCTATGCGAAAAAAGCACGGGGTATGATGAGTTCTTTCTTGATCCGGAATCAGATTGAAACCTTAAGTGGTTTACGAACATTTGCAGAGAATGGATATGAATTTCAACAGGAAGAATCGTCTGACCTCCAGCCCGTATTTTTTAGATCTGAACAAAATCGAGTTGCTGCTTAGGCTTTACTCCCTCACCCTTCTAGAATGTTTGTGCTTGCCCGCATTAATGCAATTTTATTTTTATTTCTGCACTGTGCATTGATATGCATCGGAGATAGCGATAACTCGAAGTCATTTCAAGTTGTTGCCTACAATGTGGAGAATCTTTTCGATGTGGACGGTATTTCATTGTATAATGACTATAAGGAAGAAATGTATGGATTTAGGGAGTTTGAGAACAAGCTCGACGCTATTTCTCAAACCCTGAAAAAGATTGGCGGGGAATCCGGGCCGGATGTCATTTTATTTCAAGAGATCGAAGTTGATCGAACTCCTGAAAAAGAGCTATCTGCAACCAAAGAGTTACTAAGGGAATTAAAAATGAATGGGTTGGGTCCCTATTATTTCAGACTAGGATACAACCCGGATTCCCCATCGGAAAATTGGCCTGCGGTTCATTGTCTGACCCTTTCAAAATTTCCGTTTACAGATAGTCGGCTTCACCCAATTGAAAAAGCCCGCCCAATTCTTGAAACTACAATTTCAATTAATGGTCACCCCTTTACCTTGTTTAATAATCATTGGAAATCCGGTGCATCCTCAGAAAAAATGGAAGTTCATCGCATACAAAACGCTCAGGTCCTTCGTTCTCGTATTGACCAACTTATAGAGGAAAAACCAAATCTTGATTTTCTTGTGGGGGGCGATCTTAATTCCCATTACAATCAATCAACTATTTACCGGGAGGAAATGAAAAGAACCGGAATTAATGACATCCTCCTATCCGATGAGATTGAACCAATAAAGATAAATCGGGGGAAGAGGCTCTACAATCTTTGGTTTGAATTGCCTACTGCTCAGAGAGGTTCTGACGCATGGCGAGGGAAATGGGGAACCTTAATGCATATCCTGCTACCAGGAAGTTTATATGACTCAAGTGGCATTTGTTATGTAACTGACTCATTCCAAGTAGAAAAAATTTATGGTGTCAATGTAATCTCAGGAATGGATATTCCATTCAAGTGGTCTAATGAATTAAATGGGTTTGGTGCAAGTGACCATTTTCCTGTTTCCGCACGCTTTCACTCAAATGCAAAGTGTCCTGAAAAAGGAAATAACTTTCCCGAAGTTGAAAATATTCAGAGATCAATTAACTACAAAAAGGCTAAAGAATCCGCAAATCTATGGGTAAATTCGAACCTAAAACCGCAAAACTATGGTCGCTCCTATCGCTTATCCGGTGCCATTGTTAAGAAAAAACCCTTAACCCTAAAAATTCAAGATCGATTCTTGGGCTTATATAGCTTCGATCAAAAAGTTAGAAACTCTCTTTATTCACTCTCCGAGGGAGATAATTTCTCAGGTTATGGCTACCTTTCGCGCTACCGTGGACAATGGCAATTCATTATCCCCCACAGTGATTGGATCGATTAAAAGGTACTAACCATTCTCTCCTTTTGCCCGACTTAAACGGGAAGCTACAGATTTCCTCTGCATGTCACGATAGTAACTTGCATTACCGCGCTTTTTTGAACTTCCAGTTCCGGACTTCCCACCCTTACGCCCCATCAGGGAGGCTACTTTATTTAATGAAATTGCTTGTTTTCGAGTCATAGTAAATTAGGTCGATCACTTTCTACATTCGATTAAAGCTTTTAAAACTTTTTCTAATCTTTGATAGGAACTTTCCATATCCTCCAGAATTAGATCAGCCTTTTTTTCATCCCTGACATTGATTCTAGCCATACACCTTTGATTTTCCTCAAACAAGACCCTTTGCTGAGGAAATCCATCGATAATTTTATCATTTTTTTGATCCTCTAATGAATTGCCCATAAATTTCATTTACACAAACGCTTGTGTAAAACAAGCATAAAAAAAAGTTTTTAAATTTAAAATTTTTTTTATGATATCTGTTCAAGCATTTTTTCACGAAGGACGGGAAGTCCTTCTTCTAAAATCGCTGAGATTGCTAAAACCTCGATGTCTGGAAATTTCTCCTGACAAAGTTTATGGTTTTCTACAGCATTTTCTTCGTCTATTTTGTTCCCAACAAGCAAGAATGGTTTTTTTGCGACAAGAGGGTCATAATCCTCCAATTCCTGGCGAAGGTGGGCGAAATCCTCCCATGGATCCCGGCCATCTGTAGCGGCAAGATCAATTAAAAAGACCAAAAGATTACAACGCTCTACATGGCGCAAAAAGCGATGCCCAAGACCACGATTTTCGGCAGCACCTTCAATCAACCCGGGGACATCTGCCATGCTGATAGTTCTGTATTCCTCAGGGTAATTGATTATACCAACGGTGGGCACGAGAGTGGTAAAAGGATAAGAAGCAATCTTTGGCGTCGCGTTGGAAAGAACATTCAACAGGGTGGATTTTCCCGCGTTAGGAAAACCAACCAAACCAACATCTGCTATGGTTTTTAAAGTGAAGATATAATTCTCTTCCGGACCTGGCTTTCCTTCAGTAGTTTGACGGGGAGTTTGATTAACCGAAGATTTGAAAGTGGCATTCCCTCTGCCTCCTTTTGCACCTTCTAATATTAGAATCTCTTCGCCATGCTTTAAAAGTTCGCAAAGGATTTCATCCTCACCATCT
>CBFHYW010000101.1:0-4186 GCA_965660135.1 Opitutales bacterium | reverse complement strand
CGAGAAAACGATATCACTGATTTAGAAAAGCTTGCCGTTGAATTCCCTAATATTGAAGGTGTCATTGTCGGCAAGGCACTCTATGAGGGCACAGTATCACTCAGAAATCTTTTAGTATGATCAAGCCCCTAAAAGGTCTAACAAAAATATGCATTTAATAATTAAATTAAATTGAACTTGCAAAGAACTTTGTAGAACTTTTGACTAATAAGCTATTAAATCTATTTAAATACCCTTCTAATTATGACAAAAATATCCTTCGATGTAGATTTCAGCAAAGATCCTGAAAAAATTCTCCAAGAAATTCAAGAACGTGCAAAAGCGGAAGTTGAAAAGCGTGAAAGCAAAGAAAGAAACGCTGCCTATTTGTCGAAGCTTCACGAAAAGGTAAATGAAAAAATTGGCACTGAGTACAAAAGCGTAAGTGATCTCATTCGGGCTTTAACTCCTTTTGCTGCTCCATCTCTCAGAGATAAACTTTCTGGTACAACCGCATCGGGAAGAAGAAAAACGATTACCATGAACAAGGATGTTTACGAAGAAGTCAAAAAGCTTCTCAGTGAACCGAACCCAAACAAAGCAGCAATAGCTAGGCAGACTGGAATTAGTGTCGTTCAGGTCAGAAAAGTTGCAGATGGTGGATTTGATGAAAAATTCGGAGGTGTTACATCGACTTCAACTGTAAAGACTTCTCCTCCTAACAAATCTATTCCTGAACCTCTACCTCCTATTGAAGAACCCGAGAAAGAATCAGTAGATGATACTCCTGTACCACCAGCTTTTGAAGTTAAGGACGATTCTCCATTAACAGTGGAAAAAACAAATGATGAACCAGTCGAAGACAATTTACCCAGTCTTCCTGCTTTTGAAGATGAGAACGAAGATGCACCTCCCCCCCCTCCTGTCGACTTAAGCCCACCTCCGACACCTGATTTACCTCCTGTAACTCCTGTATTTGAGGATAAACCTGTTTCTCAAGACGATGAAAACCAGGAGGATTCTGACGATCTTTTGCCCCCACTTCCGAAATTTACACCCGCTCCTTTTGTCTCGGATGATGAGCCTGCTGAAGACGGTGCAAGCGAAGCTACTTCTCCCCCACTACCATCATTTGGAGACGAAGAAAATGAGTCTGTCCTTCCACCCCCTGTTGATTTAACTCCTCCCCCTCTCTCAGACACTCCACCACCTCCCCCTGTTATAGAAGAAGTAGTAGATTCGACTGAAGGAGTTTTACCTCCACTTCCAAGTTTCTCTTCTGCTCCCCTCGATGCTCCCGAAGATTCATCTGATGCCAATCCTCCTCCCTTACCTGCTCCTTCCTTTGGTGATGAAGAGAATGACAGCCCCCTTCCACCACCACCAGCATCAGATCTACCCCCTCCAGTTCCAGAAGTAGAGGAAGAAGCATCGATACCGGCAGAAGAACCTATTTCAGAATCTGAACCACCCCCGCCTGCTCCTGAGGAAACTCCATCGGCACCCCCATCTCCTCCGCCTGTGTCCCCACCCGTTCCATCTGCTCCAACAGGTGGTCTTACTCGACCACCTTCGGGCTTAAAACCAACCCTAAAGCCTAAGCTGGGTGCAGGAAAAAAAGGCAAACCTACTCTTTCCCTTAAACCGAAGTCCAAAACAACGGGTTTAAAAATTACCCGCCCTCCGATGCGTGGCAATCCGCCTCCATCATAATAGCTTAATCAAACTGCATTTGAGTTCGACAAAAGTCTGACTCTTCAGCATCATTTAATTTTTGGGGCCGTAGCTCAGTTGGAAGAGCGCCACAATGGCATTGTGGAGGTCGTCGGTTCGAACCCGATCGGCTCCACCATTATTTAGGAGTGAAAATAAAAACTAAAACTAATGCACTTCCCTTATTTTTATTTCTTTCATTGCTCCTAATGTTTTCTTGTGGTGAACCAAATCTGAAAGAACAAGCTCTTCAAATTTATGATTCAAATGAAACACCTTCAAGTGAATCAGAAATAAAAAGTAAAAATTTGCTCCGTTCTGCAGATGGATTACAGTTTACGAAAGTAAATAACCAAAAAAATACCGCACAAACTGTCGGATTAACAAAAACTGGAAATGTTTCTTTCGAGGGCAAATTGAAAGATGGTAAACCAGAAGGTGAATGGACTACATTCTTCCCCGATGGGCGCCCACGCTGGAAAGGTCAAAAGAAAGATGGGCTCAACCACGGACCTTTCACTATGTGGTACCCTGAAGGATTAAAGAAAATGGAAGGTATTTATGAAAATGGCAAAAAACATGGTCTTTCCACAATGTGGCACCTCAACGGTGCTAAATGGAGAGAACAGCATCATTATTTTGGCTCTCCAGTAGGTAATTGGAAAACTTGGAACAACCAAGGCGAAATGATTGAAAATATCAATCATAACAAACCTGATAAAAACTAAATTTCTAAAACTCAAAAAATACAGCTCTGCTTTTACCTTGCCGAAGAGCCACAACTTTATAAAAAAACTATCCAATGGAACCAATTTACATAACAGGAATGGGTTTAATTACAAGTATCGGAAATGACCGCAATGCCGTCACCCGAAGCCTTCTTGAAATGAAACATGGTATTGACTTCCACCCCGAACTACAGGGAGAAAATTCACCGGTAAAACTTGCCGGCACAGTAAAAGATTTCAATGTTGAATCCTCGGATCCCGAAGACTGGATATACCCCCAAAAATATAAGGTTCCACGTGCTGTACTTCGTAGCTTTTCGCCTCATGTTCTTTACGCTTGGTGTGCATTAAGCCAAGCAATCGAGGATGCCAAGTTAACCGAGGATAATATTCAAAACTCCGAAACTGGTATGTATACATCTTCGGGAGGATCAATGAGGTCCATTCATAAACATTTTGAGAAGATGGATAAAAGGGGAGTCATGGCATGTAATCCACTCGCAATTGTTGCATCGATTGCGGGTACTGTAAGTTTCAACTTAGTTGCAGCTTTAGGTATTCGTGGGTCATCAACTGGCTTAGTCTCCGCCTGTGCCTCTTCAGGACATGCTTTGGGTATGGCCTTAGATGAAATTCGTCTAGGTCGGCAAAAAAGAATGATCGTGGTCGGGGCCGAAGATTGTAATTTTGAAAGTATCGTCCCATTTTGTGGAATGCGAGCCCTTTCCTTAGACACGAACCCTGATAATGCATCTCGCTCCTTCGATGTAACTCGAAACGGGTTTGTCGGCACTGGAGGTGCGGTTTGCATGATTCTTGAAACAGAGACGGAAATGAAACGAAGAAATGCCACTCCGTATGCCAAGTTTTCTGGTTGGGGGCAAGGCTCCGATGGCCACAATGTCGCTATATCGCACCCAGATGGTCGAGGTCTTCAGGGAGCAATGAAAAATGCACTCAGAGACTCACAGTTTGTTCCCTCAGATATTGACTATGTAAATGCACACGCTCCATCAACGCCCATCGGAGATGCATCTGAAATGAAGGCTTTGAAAGCAACTTTCCCCCTACCCCAAAAAATTAAGGTATCCAGTACAAAGCCTCTAACCGGTCACGGACTTTCTCTTTCCAGTATCATGGAAGCGGCTTTTTGCTGTATTTCTCTGAAAGACCAATTCCTCCCGGGATCCGCCCATGTGACAACCCCTGATCCGGAATTGGGACATTTAAAATTGCTTCGAAAAAGCGAAAATCATCCAGTCAAGCGGATCATGAGCAACAGTAGCGGATTTGGTGGAGCCAATGTCAGCGTTATTTTCGAAAAAGCTTAATCATTTCAAAGGCCCTTATGTCCGACTTAAATGAAGCGATATTAAAAAGAAGGACTATAAAACCTTCCACATTTTCCAAAAAGATTCCTGATCATTCAATCATTCGAGAATGCATTAAATTTTCTCGCCATGCACCCAATCACCATCGTACTGAACCGGCACGTTTTTATTTACTAGATTCCGAACGTATTCAAAAAGTGGGTCAACTCTTTGGGGAAATCGTTGCCCAAGACCGATCTGATCCACGACTTATCGAGCGCGGCAAAAAAAAAGCAAATGAATGGGGCAATGCCCCCGGCCTCCTTATCGTTACCTGTCATACTGACCGAACTTCCGAATTAGTTCAAAAAAAACCAACCGTGATTGAAGAAGATTATGCAACCTGTTGTTGTATATGCCAAAATCTGCTATTATTACTTGAAAATAAAGGTATAA
>CBFHYW010000100.1:0-4205 GCA_965660135.1 Opitutales bacterium | reverse complement strand
ACCATCTTCATTGAGGAATATGTGACTATTGGTATTTGAAACTGCTGATTGAATGCATTTAACTTTTGGATGAAATAAATGATTTAGTTTTAGTTTACGGAATGAATTTCGTGAAGGTTCTACGCACAGTCCGCTTGCACCCTTCTTGGCAAATTTATAACTATTCGAAAATAACACTCCGTCATTTGCACCAATATCAATGAAGGAATTTACACCTCTTGGTAGCAGAAGTTCAATCAATTTATCTTCTTCGTGCTGTGCATAACTATTCTTGGTTTTCGTCCAGTTTTCCCAAAGGACTCTCATGTAGTATTTAGCATATTTCATCGTGAGAATTATTTAATACTGGGTATGTTAGAGACAATGTCGCCTGCTTGTAGAACTACACGTGGGACTTTACCGTAGAAGGATGCCCATGATCCAAATGAGCTAGGTGGACCAAGCAGTAATTTACAAGAGGCAAGAGCGTATAGGTCAGTCATTGGCTTTCTTTGCCCGGCTATGATTGGAAGTGAAGCAAAGATATCTGATGGCGGAGACTCTTCTGAGCAAAGTAAGTAAGTTGCTTTGTGGCCTTGTCGCAAAAGAATATTGTGGGTCTGTTTGAGCCACTCGGCGTATTGCTCCCAAGAATGGTAGTGCTGGCCGTCCAGCCACTTTGCATAGTCTCCTCGGCGTATGTGTAATCCTACGAGAAAAATATGGGGTGGAATTGAGCCAAGTAAATCTGAGATTACTTTTTTTGTTTCTGAACTAGGTGCAAGACGCTCCCGAATTTGAGTAGCATGCTTTTCGAGAGCTTGCGGACATTTAACATCCCATGCACGAAGCAGAAAAATGCGAACGGAGTTGGAAGATTTAAGCTCGTTGAGGAGGTCGTGTTCTTCAAGAGTCTCATCATCGTTCCGTTCAATAACTTTAAGCCTTCCTCCAAGTTTCCTCAGGAGACGATCGCTTAATGATAAGCGTTGAAGCACAGATACGATTTTGGTAGATGAAAGAAAACTTCCAAGAATAGAGGCTTGGGGCAGATATCGATCTTGAGTGGTATAGTTTTTTCGAGAAAATTCTTTTGATGTCTCAGTAAAACTTAAATTGAGAAAATTTAGATTATGCTCGATGGCAAATGCAAGAGCATTAGCGTGAGTGTGAAGCCGATTACCGAGTTGACCATAGTCACGCTTAAGAATGAGCCAAGAGTTCAAGATAAGGGCAAGACGGTTTTCTTGTTTATCCGAATAGAGTGTTCACGATTGTAAAGTCCAAGAATGCCGGAAGCGATGGCAACGCTTAGAACGATATTAAGTTCATGGTAGACTCGTGACTCCATTAGATTCGCATGTAATGAGGCTGCAAGGAGATAAGGAGGAATGATCCAAAGAAGTTTTTTTGCACGGGGTGGGATATGCTTCCACAAAAATGGCAGAAGGATCCAAATACATGCGAAAAGAGTAAGAAAGCAGCGAGGGTTTCCAAAGAAACTTGATACATCAAGATAAGGCCAAGACGGTTGCCCATCAAAAAGATTAACCAGAAATTGATGCATTGAGAGAGTTTGCTCATAGTAAGTGCCTGGATTATCCCTGAAGATGAATTCTAATATTCCTTTATTCACAAACCAGCATATTAATTGTGCAAAGCAATGGAGAAACAAACTCTGATTTTCGTACCATATCGTCTT
Source organism: Opitutales bacterium (assembly GCA_965660135.1). Taxonomy (GTDB): domain Bacteria; phylum Verrucomicrobiota; class Verrucomicrobiia; order Opitutales; family Seribacteraceae; genus Seribacter. The sequence goes on along the minus strand of CBFHYW010000100.1, from coordinate 2,524 downwards.
TGGTGAAAGTCGCTCTGGAATGTGAATCAGCAGGCTAAATATGGAAATTGTAATGAAGCAAGTGGATTCTCTATTTAGACTGGCAATCAAAAAGAGAAGGTAAAAGATTAAGAAACGCTTTTTTAGAAAAAGAACGATTCCCCAACAATAAAAAGCGAGTGCAGGAATGTCATAAGCATGGTAAATAGCATTAATCGCAAGGTAATTCCATACCACGGGAATAAAGACTATGTAAGCATAGAATGGATGTGGGTTTGGGGCACCAGTTTGATGCAGCAAAGAATGAAATCCGAAAAGAAGAGCGAAGCTGGATAAAACACATAATACCTTCAGGGAATGATCTAATGAAAGGGGCGTAAATTCTGAAATGATATGTGCGAGGAGAATTGGCAGCACTCGCTTTTGAAAAACCTTATCGGCTTCGAATTCAGCCATTTTAGTACTACTCGCAGGCTCATAGTATTCATGGGTTAGAAGAAAATAGTACTTTGTAAATACTAATGAAAAAATAACTGCTAAGAAAATCGTAAGGAATCGATTTCGAAAAAAATGCATTACATTTTGTTTCTTCGTAAATAATCTCCTCTACTAAAATATTTTTCTAGCCAAAGGTAAGCTATGATAAAAAAATAGCGTGAACCCATTTCCTTGAGTTTTAATTTGGCAATCCCTTTCTCTCTATTTTTCCAAGCTATTGGTACTACTTTCCAAGAGTATCCTCGAATAACTGCTTTAAGGGGGATCTCAACCGTAAGATTAAAGTGAGGAGAAATAAAGGGTTTGCATCCCTCAATTACTTCTCTGCGATACATTTTAAAGGCATTTGTTATATCATTACATTTAATTTTAAATGCAAATCGGATTAATGTATTCACAATTCTATTGATGATAAGTTTCACCAATGGATAATCCGTTACTTCGCTTTCCTTAATAAATCGACTTCCGAATACACATTCTGTTCCGGTATTCAATGTATTCCAATATTTTATTAAATCTTCAGTAGAATCAGATCTATCAGCCATCATAATTGCGACAGCATCTCCAGAGAAATTTTCCAGTCCAAGTCTTACAGCTCTTCCAAATCCATTTTCTCCATTATTTTTTATGCAACGAATTGTACAAAACTTAGAGCGCAATTCATAAATAACTTCTTCTGTTGTGTCATTGCTTCCATCATCAATAATAAGGATTTCATGATCAATTTTAAATGAGTTCAGACCTTTGCAAATCTCTGAAATACAATGAGGAAGATTTTCTGCTTCATTTCGAGAAGGAATAATTACCGATAATTTGGATAATTTACTTTTCACGGTTTTTGAGCCACGACCAAATATTGACATCCTAAAGGGAGCTTGAGGGCGAGTTTTTCAATCGGTCTTAATCTTTTGAGGAATCGGGGAAAAATGAACATGTAATTGATAAGTTTAATTTCAAATCCCACTTTTTGAAGTAACTTTACAGCCTCATGTGGGAAAACCTTAATAGCATCTCGATCGAAAGTAATTCTACTCATCACCCAATGGGTTGCTGGATTCCAGGGATTATTTTCCCAAAAATAAAACCGACCACCGTCCTTAAGAGAATTAAAAACAAACTTTGCTGCTTTATTCCGTTCACTTGGTGGTATGTGATGGAAAACTCCATTACAATAGCAAATATCACAATTCAATTTAGTTATATTTGAATCTACAGTAATAGTCTGAATTTGTGGTGATTTGTATCTTTTTTTTAAGATTTGCAATGACCTCTCAGAAGGATCTGTTACGAAAAGAGTATCTGGATTAAATTCATCGAGTAAAAATTTAGTGCTTCCTCCTGTTCCGCAACCGTAATCCAATATCTTCCCAGAATTGGCATGTGATTGAGCGTTTAATTTAGCGGTGTGAGCGACTCGATTGTAGGCAAAATAATCTGATTTTTCACCTGATAGGCAAATTCCTCGATCTAATTCTTTATCGTAGTTTGAACTTACCTTGTCAAACTGTGACATAACTCTGGAAAGTTTCGAATATTTTTAGTTGTTTATCCCAACTTTGATCCATGAACGAAAAAAAGTGAAAATTATAGACTCCAACGAAAGAGAAATCAAAGTCGCTCCAGGAATTACTATTTTCATTGAATTAGCATAATCCAAAGGCCCGAAATCATTCGACTGCCAAGATAAGAAGACTTTACTCCAAAGGATTACACCGGATAATAGCATTACCAATGAAAGCTTTGCCGTTTGAGAGGTTATGAATTTCTGAATAAATGAACAGTTTTCTGGATTTCTTATTTCAAGTTTTTGTGACAGCTCTAACGACAAAATATGCATCAAGATGGCCTGATATCCACTTATTATAAAAAGTGAAGAACCAAGCATAGTGTGAGCTCCTAATGTAACAGAGTTTAAAGAGGAACCTATGTATCCTAGAATTCCTCCGAAAAGTCCGATCGAACACATGATTAAACCGGGTAAAAGGAATAGCTTGGACGGAGCACAAATTATAAAAAATTGAAGGGTTTTCCATCCATCTCTAATTGT
>CBFHYW010000099.1:0-4314 GCA_965660135.1 Opitutales bacterium | reverse complement strand
CCTTAACTGAACCGGTGTTAACCACTTGGTTTCCATGAAAACTTGCCCTTGAGGCTTCGACCACGCCTGATTGCAAAACTGCCTGTCCAATAAGATCTGAGACTCCACCAAAGGCAGTAGGATTTTCCGCGGACAAGCTTACCGAAATATCTCCATTCTGTGAAAGCAGGTCGAAGGAACCACCTGCGGCCAAAACTGCGATCCCGTTTTCAACTAAAATCGTTCCCCTGTTAGCAACCGAAGAACCAGCAAGCACCACCTCCCCTGCCTGAATTAAACCATTATTTTCAATAGTACCGGATAATCCATAACCTGGAGTGCCTAAAAGATCAGAACCTGCAATTGCATGTAACTTACCAACATCCACCACCGCATTTCCCCCAAAAACAATCCCCGAGGAATTAAGCAAAACAACTTTCCCATTTCCAAAGAGGTTACCATCAATTTGAGTCGGCACTTCGGACATAATTTCATTAATTACAGTGGCTTCTATACTGGGTTGAATAAAGCGTACCGTTTCTCCTTCGGAAATATTTAAACCATCAAAGTATTGAATATGAGCACCGTCGGATGCAGTTATTTGCAACTCTTTAGATAGTGATTCAAAACTGACATTGCCCACTTGAATTTCGGTGGCATTTGGATTAGGTAAGGCAAAGGATAGTAAAGGGAGAAAAAGGAAGAAAAATAAAATATTTTTTATACTCATAGTCTTAAAATCCTTCTAGAATTCCCAACGAATCATAGCATGCAGACGATGATCATTAGAACGGGTTCCTTCTAAAATATTTCCATTATTAACGATCTCCCTAAGAGGTTGGGCAAAATCAATCCGGGCCATCCCCCCCCCAGGCAAATTTAGCTCTAATCCAATTCCTGCACCAAGGATTGAGTGATCGGATTCATAAAAAAGAGGATCTGTGGAAAAAGTCTCTCCCCAGTCTACAAAAGGAATTAATGTGCTTTTCAGGTTTTCTCCATTCATGAAGGAAACTGGAGGTAAAGGCATTCGATAATCCAATGAAATCAAATACCCACTATCGCCTGCAACCGGCGATTCTGGATATCCTCTAACGGAACCAGTACCGCCGGCAATAAATTGGTGCTGAGGCAAATGCCTTTGGTCACGCAAAGCAAGATCTCCCTGAGCACGTGTAATGAGTATCTGATCACTCCAACCAACCGGAAAAACTTCGAAGAATTCATCATGTAACCACTTCCCCAATTTGAGCGATTCCAGATAGGTAAAAGACAATTTCTCAAACTTGCCCCGGGTATTCACGCCTCCGAGTAAAGCCTGATCTGATTCTTTAATCGAATGAATATTCCCCCGGACAGAAAGTTCTGTTTGAGTTTGTAAATACTTCCCCTCAGTTGATAATTTTATTGCGAAACGAGGGGTAATTATGCTCGCGTCTGCTTCGCCCGAAATCAAAGAATTGGATGCTTTTACCTGTTCCGCTTTTAAACCAATCTGAAAAGATAAGGAGTAATTTTCAAACTCTGTACTCAAAGGTTTCCAATCAGCAAATAAATCGATTGACTGAGTATCACCCGCAAAATCAATTTTAGTGACAGCGAAACTTGAAGCATCATAATTCGAATACCCAAAAGAAAGGCCCAACTCTAAAATATCTGGATAAAGAATCGGTCTTTGATAAATAATCATATATGCCTCTCTCTCTCCAGTATCTGAACTTAAATAACTCAGAGAAAAACGATCATCCGCCCCGGAGATTTGATTATTCAAATAACTTCCACCTAGAATCCATTTTCCAGTAGTCGATGTTCCAGAGTTTGAACCTTGAAAAGAAAACTTTGAACGATCTTTTGGGCGAGGTTTCAAAACAACAATAACATTTCCCGGTTGATCACCCGGGGACAGAATAACCTTAGAGGAACGGGAAGGTGCCCGTCCGAAACGATTCCAAAAGCGTATATCCTCAGAAGTTATTGGCTTTTTTGGAGATGAGCGGGTTCCCCTTTTTTCTAAGGCCCCCTGTAACCGTAGATAAACAGACTGTTTGATTTCTCCCTTCTCCAGTTCCACCTTCTGCAAGCGTGAAACCCAGATAACAAATCGTAATTCCTGATCTCCCTCCTTTCGTAGATCTTTACCACTAACCGGATCAATTTGTAAGGGGTCAGGAAATACTACCAAGCCTTCGTACCCCAAAGATTTAAGATAGTGCATAGGAACTTCTCCAATTCGATGAAAATCAATTAAATTTAACTGAAAAGGATATCCCGTACCCTTTATCAAATTTTTCAATTTAATCGGAGTATCAGAAAAAGATAAGTTTAACTCCGCCTCATCAATGGCCAAAAGATTGGGTAAATCTTCGGATTGATCACCGTATATAAAGCTTACCTGCGTACACTCATATTGGTTTAATGAATGTACCTTGGAAAAAAGAAAGGAATTAAATGAAGAAACACCTAGCAAAAAACAAAGCAGATAATAAACTTTCTTCACAAGCATAAATTATATTTTTTAAAAGTCTTTTATTAAAATAATAATGCATTATTTAATGTAATTATTAAAGTAAATCCATCATTATTTTTACCTTTACAACATTCTTATTCAATAACAATTTAAAAACTTCATGAATGATGAAAATAAATTAGGATTTAGTGAGTTTCCTGCTTTTAACATTGCATTGGGGAAAACCCTGATCGCTGCCGCGTGGGTAGATGGTGAACTCAACAAACATGAATTGCTTTGTTTAAAAAATCTTATTTTACAATTTCCCGGTATAACCTTTGAGGATTGGAGAAAATTAAAAATTTACCTTGCCTATCCAATCTGCAAGGCAGAGCAACATACAATCGCTGAACAATTCAGCAAACTGGTTTATTTAAGCGAACATAGAAAAACCGCATGGAATTTATTAATTTCAGTTCTGAAAGCGGATGGGAAAATCAATCTCGAAGAAAGAAAATTTGCGGAGGAAATGGATAGTACTTTATTGGAAAACTCTGAAAATTTTCTGCGAAAGTTAAAATTCTATTTTTTCCAGCATACAATTATAGAAGAAAATCCTTGGTCCAAAGAATCTGACAGCAGAGATCGGTTTATCCATGAATTTTTTGATAATCCAGTTTACTTCCTTTTTCGCAAAGCACTTCTTGAAAAAAATATTAATGTTCCACACTCCAAACCAGAACTTCAAAAAATCTGTCTCTATTCTGCCATTTTGTGCTGGTTTGCAAATGTTGACCAAAAAATTTCTTTACCAGAACTGCGTACTATTCGAGCCATCCTTACCGAAACTTGTGGCGTTTCGGAAGAAGTTTCCAAATGTATACAGGAAGTTTCATTTGTTATTGATTTTAATGACATCCAACTCAGTGAACTGGTTTCTTCTCTTCGGGATTGCACTACAAAGGTGGAAAGAAACGATTTATTTTACTCCCTAACCAATCTCATCATTGTGGATAAGGAAGTGAATGAAAAAGAACTTGAATGCCTTCGCACAATCGCATTGTACCTCGAAGTAAGCCAATATGTTTGGGTGAATTCATTGAAGAATATAGTGGTCGGTGCGTTTGAAGTGAATGAGAAATCATAATTATTCACTCTTCCAGTCCATCCAAGTCTCATTGCTGTAATTAAAGTACCACCAAGGAGCTGAAGTTCCTTGATCGTAGTACAACCATGATTGGGATTGCTCGGCAAACACCAAAGGATAGGTGCCCACTTCCGTAAATAACCAACCCTGTGAGGGCGTGTAGTGCCAGCCCTCTATATGGGGCGTGGCTAGGGTGGTTTCTAATTGGGCATATTGAGCCGTTTTTTCCTCCAATTTGTAAGCCTCGGATTCAACGTCCAGCTTGAGGGAAGATTCCATAGCAATGGATTGAGCCAGTTCATCCTTCAACCGCGTCACTTTTTCGCCTCGGGCCATCAATGTCTGGTTTGCTTCATTCAGTTCAATTTCAAGGGCTTCCTTGGATTCCATGCATTCCAGTTTCATTTTCTTTAATTGGTCAAGTTCCGCACTTGCCTTCGCCACCTTTTCCACCAGATCACTTATTTTGGCATTTTTCTCTTCCAGTTCACGGCTGGTATTTTTGTGGGTGACAAGTAATTCATTCAGTTTCAACCGGGATTTTTCCCATTCCTTGCGATAATCTGTCCGATTAGAAATGGGATTCTTATCGGGTGCATCCAAAGTTGGGCGGTTTTTCAGAGGATTTTCACCGGAGACGAGGATTTGCTCGGCATCATTTACTCCATCACCATCCGAATCTCCCATGATTAGTTTTCGCACGCTCCATTGAGCCAGACGAATTCCCTCGGGGGCAAGATTG
>CBFHYW010000098.1:0-4349 GCA_965660135.1 Opitutales bacterium | reverse complement strand
TGATGTATCTGCAATGCTGTCTAAGGCAACATCAACTGCAGACCGAAAAGTTCTCGTAATTGGGGCGGCAAAAGATTTAACTATTACAGGTGATATAACTTTTACCAATTCAAACGATGTAGAAGATCATGCATTGGCGATAGGGGCTGCGGATGATTTTTATTTACGCTCAGAGTACTCTTCTCAAAATTCAGCAGATTACGACAACCCCGATCCTGTAAACATAAAATATACTGGGTCCAATCTCGGTTTAGGGTCTGAGGACACTATGAGATTAGTAAATGTGAACATTGAAACAGGTGGTAATCTTGCAATCGGAACACTCGATGAACTTCACATTGGTTTATCGGATTCACACAGCAGTACATTTTCAGTTGGAACTGGTGGTAAAAATTCTGACCCAGATAATGTGTACTTAGTCGCTAATAATCTTATCCAAGTAAATGGTTTGAATTTTTCTGGAAGATTGGATGATGTTTACATGGAAGCGATCACAATCAATCTTAAGGATGTCGCATTTCCCTCAACTGCAGATGTAATGTTGAGAAGTAGAGATGGAACATTGCACTTTAACACCTTTAACAACCGTGTTATCGGTGGAGTTAATTTAACAGATGTAAGTCATGGTGGTATAAACTTGAGTCCAGCTCATTTTGATAATGGACCAGCAGGACATATTGATTCATCAATCGCACTTCCCAACGGTACTTCTGCCATAAAGATTCGTAAACAATAGTTTTGGGCTTAAGAAATTATTACAATGAAAAATATTATTAAATATATCGTTACCTTGGCTTGCTCATGTCAACCAATTTTGTTTTCTCAAACTGCTGATCAGATAAGAAATCGAATAGAAGGCACAGACAGACCGGTAATACCAGCACAAGCAACTGGAGAAACGCAAGCATCTTCAGAGAGTGGTAATGTATCTGATGATGCCATAAGCGATACGGGTGCACAGCGTCCTGTTCAATTGAAAGACAAAGGTATATCTTCGTTTGTAGGATATAATAGTAAATACTTTTATCGAGACAATCCGCTTTCACAACCAGATAACGCAATAAAACAAGCCACTGGAATGTGGACAAATACATTCTTTGGAGGTGCAGGATTGGGTGTATTTGATGCGGGTGATGCAATCATTACACCCTACATTGGAGTAAGTTACACAATTAATGATTACATCAAATCAGAACTTAGCGATTTTAATTATAACTCCACAGGTGCGTATGCATTATTGCTCGCTCAATTTGGAAATGGTTGGTCGATAAGAGGTGGTGTTAGTTATTCCATGGATCGTAGCACAAAGCAAGATACCGAGGATTATATGGAAACCTACCCGAATATTGGTGTACTTAAATCATATGTGGTAAATGAATCTACCACTGCAATATTTGATGCATCTATTGGTACCCACCAAGCAAATACTGAAGCGTTACCTATTGCTGAATCGCATGAAGATGAACTCAGCAGTATTGAATATGCTGCTTCCTACGCACTAAATTACGAATTGATGAATTTTTTAATTATACCAAAATACAAGATTTCATTCAAAGACTACGATAAGGGTGTTAATAAAAATCGAAATGATATTGTTCACGATTTTAATTTTAAAATTGAATACCCTTTTTCAGATTCATTTAAAATCTCAACTTTTTACGACTACAGCACCCGAAAGACTGATGGACTGGATGATCATGATTTTAAAAGTCATGACTACGGCATCATTTTGGGACTGAATGCCCGTTTTTAAAAATTGGGTTTAATTCTTAAATCTTTACTATGGATCGCCGCTGTTCATTCAGTGGCGATTTTTTTGTACTCGAATAATCGACCAATCGTACAAAATGTGCAGGGGAAATCAGAAGTTATTCAAACAACTGAATCAAATAAAACAGAAATTATTGATATACAAAAGAATACAATGATTGAATACAATGATTTACTCTGTACCGGAAAAGGATCTCGTGCAGAAATCCATCAAGACAATGCAGTATATCGCTTAGGAAGTATGAGCGTTGCAACATGGGACTCCAATAGATCTATAAAATTAATGGATGGAAGTTTCCTCTATTGCTCAACAATTGATGCTAACTTAACCATTTCTTCTAATCAAACCACTGCTTTGTTCATGGGTAGTGGTACTATAATATTTGAAACGACCCAAAATGGAGGATTTAAATTCATTCCCATTGAAGCGAGGGGTTCAGTTTTCACATCAAAAGGCGGTTCTGTTGAAGTAAAAAGTGGAAGGATGTTATTAGTCCTAGGAGAACCATCTTATTTTGGAGATGCATACGATATAGATTTGATACTAATGATAAAAACCAGCCGACTACTCAATTCTTTTCCTGACCCATTACCCACCTTTGGAAGAATAAGTTTAGCAATCTATGCCCAGCAATTAAAATTAAAAGGAAAATACAATGCACTCATTGGGGATGCACCAACAAAGGATAATTTACAAATGTGGCAGTTCGGACCTTCTGAAGATGAAAACAACAAAGGGTTTTTTAATAAGATCTTTAAGAGAAATTAAATTATTAAAATTTCAATTTCTTGGATTTTTAATTTTATCTTACTCCAATTTATTCAGTTCCAATTCTTTTGTAGAATCCGCAATTCAAGGGAATTTAGAATCTCAATTACAATTGGGTTTTCATTATAGAAAAGGAAGGGATAAAGATCTGCTTAAATCTTATTATTGGATGAAAATGGCTGCGAAACAAGGTCACCCTTTGGCATGTCGGTTTATAGCACAAGCACACCTACGGGGTAATGGAACAAGTAAGAATTTTAACTTAGCAAAGAAATGGTTTATTCTTTCAGCAAAACAAGGAGATGCTCATTCTATGTTTACCTTAGGTCAATGCCTTGCAAATGAAGGGCAGTTAATTGAATCCGCAGCATGGCATCAATTAGCTCATGAATATGGTAATGAAAATTCTAAAAATGTTTACACTAAATTAATAAAAAAGTTAGATGAGGAAGATAAAGTAAAATTGTCTGAGAGAGTTCAAAAGATACGTATAACAATATCTAAATTTTCTGATCCTCCCCGCTCCCCTCCTTTATCAAAGTCAAAAACCAATCTAGTTAATCAACTAGTCTTAGACAATGGCAATTCATATTGGGGAGAATCCGTTCATGGATTGCCCCATGGATATGGGCACAAGAGATCTTCTAAGGGTTCAACTTACCAAGGTGAGTTTAAAAATGGGATGGAGAATGGTTATGGTACTTCCTACAACAATGATGGGCATATTATTTTCCAAGGAATGTGGAAAAGTGGCAAACCTTTCACACGAGAGAAAATAAAGAAAGAAGATTTAAAAAGCTATTAAGCTAGTTTTGAGTGACTACCATCACACATTGCCCCTTTGGCAGAATGTTTACAGTTACAAAATGCAACATTACTGTTTTCTTCGATCACTATTTTTTGAGGAGTAAACGATGAACCTTTATGTGAGCCATCACAAAATGGTTGATCTTTTGACTTCCCACAAGAACACCACCAATATTCACCAACTTCCATCTTCATAACTGATGGTGCCTTTGAGGCAATTACAGGTTGTTCACTCATATAATTTTAATGTGACTCTTCTGCGTGTGGTTGATCCAACACACTGCTTACATAAATTTTTGAAACAATTATTCCTAAAATAAGTGTTCCAAACATTAAAACGGGTACTAAAAGTACAGGTAATTTGAACTTACTGTGTCCAAACTTTGGTTCGTCGATGAAATCCATATATATTAATATTTTGAAAAGTTCGTGCTTAAGGTCAACAAGAAGAGATAATTAAACCAATTTTTTACTATCCTTCTACAACCCAGGAATTTTGACCTGTTAAAAGTTCTTGTAAATTATCTGAACCGCCGGATTGAGCATGCTCAATCTGTTGTACCAAAGCATCTTCATAAGTCTCACGACCATCCAACTGTCTAAGGACTCCCACGGGAGTAGGGAAAGTAGGGTAAGTCATTTGAGCCAAAATATTAGCATAGGCTGAATTTGGATTTCTTGGTTGATGAATTAAAAGATCATCCTGTCCAACACCATCTCCTAAGGTTACAATCTCCGGGTCCAATCCGTTAAGTCGAATTCCCTTATCCTTATTTGCTCCAAAAATGAGTGGTTTATCTTCTTCCAAAGTAAGGACTTGGTCTTGCTTCGCATCCCGGGAAGTAACCGAATCAAATGTCTTGTTATTGAAAATTACACAATTTTGAAATACTTCAACAAATGATGTGCCTTTGTGTGCTTGAGCTGCTTTAAAGGTCTCCACCATATGTTTCATATCTGTATCCGTAGTACGGGCTACAAAAGTCGCTTCACTCCCTAATGC
>CBFHYW010000097.1:0-4370 GCA_965660135.1 Opitutales bacterium | reverse complement strand
GAGAGGAGCATGAAAGGCTGGGCAGAGCAAAAGTTTGTCGAGCTTGGCTTGTTCGATTGCCTGTTTGGCAAGGGAGATATGCCCAATATGAACGGGGTCAAAGGATCCGCCAAAGAATCCAAGACGTTTTGTTTTTGACTGAGAACCCTTTCCCATTCGGTCATTACAAGGAACGCCCCTCAGATTTGTCAAAGAGCGTAAACATCTGCCCTTTCCTGAAATAGGTAACCTGTCCGGATGAGGATACAACTAAAGCAAGAGAGTCAGTAACATGTGTAATTGCCGCCGCTGCAGCGTGCCTAGTTCCTAAACCCCCAGGTAATACAATCTCTTCTGCTTTGGCCTGAATTAAGCAACCTGCAGCTTCCACCACACCATTCCCACGCACAATGAACGCTCCATCAATTAAAGCGAGTTCCTTGATCGTTTCATCCATGAATGGGTTGAGGATGCTTCGGTCCTCTTCGTCATATCCAAAAAACGGATTTAATATTAAGGGCTTTGAGCGTTTAGTTACCTCTTTATGATCGCCCAGGACGAACATCGCTCCAATAGCTTTCCCTTCCCGACCTTCAGAGGCAAGGTCTGTAGCAATTGCAGTAATTCTTTCCAGGGCTTCTGCTGATACATCTGGCGGAAGCATTTCTTCCCCATGGCCAATAACAGATTCAAATTCTTCGTCCACATCAACAACCAAGACGGTGTCAAGTTGACCACTGTTTGGTATACCGCCAATACAGCACACCCTGTCCTGGAAGCCAAATATTTCGCGGGTTAATCCAAGTAGGATTGCTGCCCGAAGTTGCGATAAGCGAGCCCGGGATAATGCACGAACGGCTAAAGTTGCATCTGCCCGGTGGTGTTCCCGGTCGTCATCCGAAACATCCTGCCCCGCTAGTACAACTTTGAATCCGGAAAAGGTCATGCGTGGTGCCAGACTTGGTGGAAATACATCGGTAAAGACTAGGATAGTCGAGCATTCCGCGGCCTTGGCAATTTTTGCGGCCTCATCGGTAAGAAGTTTGTTGAATTTTGTTCTCCTGCGAGCAGGTCGATCATCGGTTCCGGCAAAGGCTTTTCGAACTGCGGACTTAAACTCATTTTTTTCCCGGGCCATCCAAAGCTGGTCCATGACGGAACTATCCTGAAAAGAGCGTGCAAGTGCCGCAAGGAATGACAGATAGTTCTTTGCTTTCTCACTGGCGAGGAGAAGAAATACAAAACGTACATCTTCGTAGCTGCCTTTTCCTTCAAAGGAAAGGCCAGTTGGGCACCTTCCTATAGCCAAGGCGTAGGGTCTTTTCATGGCCACGCGAGCATGAGGTAATGCAACCCCTTCTCCTAAATAACTAGTTAGGGATTTTTCCCGATCCACTAATTCGTTAAGAACGGTCTTTCGTTTAGCGTTGGTCGGTAAGAGCGTAGTGAAAGTATCTAAAAGTTCGGAGTATGCAGAAACCAAATCCTGGCTCGATATATCGATAATTCGATTAACAGATATGTAGCGGTCAATATGCATCTTTCAACGAGGGAAAGAAGACGAGGGGAGAACTCGATTTCGGGTAGAGGAATTCTTGATTACTTCTCCCACTCAAGAGCACCGCTTTTTAATTCGTACACCAAGCCCGCAACCAGAACAAAAGTGAAAAAGAGCATAGGTCCCAAGATTGGAATTCCTGCCGCAACTAGATCACGATGTGTAAGTACCCAAGGGATGAGAAAGACGACATCAATATCAAACAAGATAAATAACATGGCAGTGATGTAAAATTTGACTGAGTATTTGGTTTCTCCCTTGGAGTCGGAAGCAAGGCCACATTCATAGGGAGAATCTTTAATTTTACCCGCAGTTGCTTTTTGTCCAAATAGATGACTTGCAAACAAAATACCCAAACCCATGCCAATCGCTATAATGATTTGGATGAGAACTGGGAGATAATCTAAAAGTGTCATACATTTTTTTTGTATGGAAATGCACTCAAGGCAAGGATATTCCGAGGCAAATTAAGCGTTTAGAGATTTATTTCAACGGGCTTGCCAAACGAGACATTTATAAATTAGTATTTAAGCCATGAGAAATTCGTCACATAATCTTAGTCGTGCTCTTCGTTCCCAAAAAGGTTTCACCTTGGTGGAAATTCTTATCGTTCTTGCCTTAATCGGCATTATAGCCGGTTTAGCGATGTCCAATCTTGGAGAAATTTTTGGAGGTGGGAAGGTCAAAGCTGCCCAAACTTGGGTGAATAGTACAGGTGAGGCCTATGTTACAAGTTATTTTGCTCTGGTTGGAGAGTATCCCAAGAGCTTGGCTGATTTAAAATCTCCGCCTCCTGGTACGCCAGCTTTCGTTAAACGAGCATCCGATTTACAGGATCCTTGGGGCAAAGAATATATTTATCAGTATCCCGGTACGCATAACCCGGGAAGCTTTGACATTTCCACCACTGCACCTGATGGTACAGTTCTAGGAAATTGGGATACAGGAAAGTAAGTTGAATACGGTATTTAGGCAGTACCAAAAACGTGCCTTTAGTCTGATTGAGGTTCTGCTCGTCCTAGCTCTTGTCGCAATTTTGGTTGGCATCGTAGCAGGCAATGCAGGTGCATTTATCAAGGGAAGCAATTTTGAGCCGCCGGATCGTGTGCTTAAAAAAGCCGTTCTCGATGCGGTTTATCATGCAAGTGAAAGTAAACGAGCCGCCTACTTGAGTTATTCTGAAGAGACTGCAACTTTTATGGTTGCCGATGCCTCGGGGCAGGTTTTGGCAGAGCATAATGTGTATGAGAAAATAACTGAAGAAATTAAAGGGGATTCATCTTTGATCCCTAAAGTTTCTTTTTATGCAGTTGGTCCACTATCGGGAGTAGATGGAGGAAATACGAATTATGATGACGATGATTTGAGACTTATTCGTGTGTCGTTTCATTCAAGCTCAAGCCAGCCTTTTTTTGCTGAAATCGAATTTCGGAATGATCAGGAAAAGTTAGAATTCGATCCGTTTTCAGGGTATGTTCTAAAGAGTAAGGAATGAACGATTTTTTAATTCAAAAGCAAACACGAGGAGGATTCATGTTAATCGAGGTTTTGATTGCCTTGGCTCTTTTTGGATTATCCGCAGTTTTTCTCGTGGATGGGGCATTTGTGGCCGCTCGCACAATTCGGGTGATGAAAGATACACGCGAAATGGAACAGGATCTTCTCTGGGTGCGAGGGCAGATTTTTCAGGAACCTGATTATGAGAAAATTGAAGAGGGGGGGGAGATTGAATCTCTTTCGATGGGAGAGGTCAGATGGGAGACAGAAATTGAAATGACTACGGTCTTGGATCTTTATGCAGTTACGCTAACGCTTAACTACGACGGGAACGATGAACTTGGTATCGAGCCAGGTGAGCGCAGGTCAAAGATGTTTCTTTTACGTAAGACATGGGGAGGGCATTCTGATTTTTCCTCTGAACGAAACCGTTTATTGGAAGATGTGCGGGAGAAAATTGAGAAAATTAAAGAGCAAAGGAGAGGGAGGTGATTAGAAAAGGCGGATTTTCGATGATTGAAGTCCTCCTTGCTTTGGCTATTGGAGGATTGGTGCTTACTGCAGCCAGTTCATTACTGATCACTATATCTAGGGCGTGGGCTGAGAGACCAGCTACACGTGATGCATTTGATGCTCATGTTAATGGGGTGGCTCATTTTTTAACCGCGATTTTGGAAGAGGCTACAATCCACTATATGGCAAAGCAAAAAGATCAGAAGGTAGATTTGCAAAGACCAGTTGGTTATTCAGAATCTGATGATCCGTTAATTCATTTTTATTTGAGAGAAGGGCCACCTCTTTTGGTCTGGCCAACCGGACCAGCCAATCGAGTTCATTGTTATTTTCAATTTGAGGATGGTAGTGGCCTAAGTTTTTTATGGTTTTCAGAATTACAAGAGTTGGAAAAAAACGATAAAGGCGAATTGGAATTAGAAGATGAGGACAATCTATTTAAAACTTTGATTAGCCCGCTTTGTGAGGAAATCTTTTATTGTTATTATGGGGATGAAGACGCAGACCCAGATGATATTAAAAATTGGGATATTGAATCTGCTCTTCAGGAAAGTGTTAAGTCGGGAGAGTTTCGAATACCGGATTTCATAAAGCTGGTTTTTAAATGGGAAGAGGAGGGGTTGGAGAGAACTATCAGTCTGCCTATTCGTCGGATCTCTCCAAGTGGGGTGGTGGAGGAACCCTACTAATTATGTCTAGCAGTAAGGGATCGATCTTAGTTTTTATTCTCGCATTGATTGTTTTGCTTTCAATTTTGTGCATGAGATTGATGCAGGAAACCGTGCAGGAACTTAGACATGTTAGCCAATTTCACAAAAGGGAT
>CBFHYW010000096.1:0-4409 GCA_965660135.1 Opitutales bacterium | reverse complement strand
CACTTCCTCCTTGGACGACATGATCAATAATCTCTGCCTGTTGCCCCCGAAACTGACCATATCCGTAGGTCTGCTTGAGGATAGTCAGGGGATTATTCACGGATTGATGCACGGTGTTTTAGGATCATAGTAAATAAGAATTGATTGAGGAATGAATCGAATTGAAATAATAAACTCAATTCTTATTTGCCACTTCTTGGTCTCCGTCGAGCCAATAAAGAATTTATCGGGATTTTGAGTCAGATTTCATGAAGTCAAAGAGTGGACCAGTTACTTTTATTTCTTGATTCTTTTAAATTACACCAATTACCAAGAAAAGAAACATTTCTAACAAGGGAGCAGGTCAAGGTATTGACCGAAAATGTTTGACCAGTTTGTCAGATGCTCAGGTATGAATTGAAGAAGAAGGTAAATGAGCGAAGTACGTTGTTTAATTGTAAGCAGATTTCATTTTCCAAAATGAAAGACGGTCTATCAAAAGGTCGGACCCGCTTGTGAAAAAGGCAATGCGGTCTTTTATTTTGGAACCTGCAAGTCTCTTTTTATCAGCCATTACAACTTGTTTTTCATTTGCGAACACTTCAACCAGGCATGCATCCACAAAAATCCGCAAGGATAATGGTTCGTCTGAATTTAGGGTAAAACCACCATTCTGATCTCCCACCTCGAGGAGATTTTTCTCACGATTTACTTTAATTCGTAATCCCTCTTCTCCCGCTTCATTACATAGCACATCAATGCCAAAACTACGATTTCCCGTATTTGAAATAACTAATTCGATTTCATAGTGATCTCCCTTCATCCCATCAATTAATAAAGAAGAATTTTTCTTCAACTGAATCCTATTCTTTTCTTTCTTTTCATGGCGAAGAGTTTCCAATTCCCGAATTGGACGGAAGCACATTTGACCATTGGAATCCAAACTCATTTCAGTGGGAAGAGACTGTGTGCCTCGATGATCTTTACCGTTCCCATTGATAAACCAACTCCAATTCACTCTTCGCCCATCCGGAGTCCGTAAAGATTCAGGTGCAAAATATCTGCGGCTGTTTCCCCCAATCACCGCGTGATATTCAGGTAAATACTGTTCATCCTTGAATTCACCAATGAAATATCTGCAGCCCAGCCTGTGACTTATGCAGGTAAGAATCCATTTGTCACCCAGCTTAAAAAAATTGGGGCACGAGATATCTTCCTCTTTTTTCACTCCCAGCTTTTCCTCGTTAAATTCAGGATGAAGAAGTTCTCCGATATGTTCCCAGTCCTTCAGGTTTTCCGACTTCATAATTAATGGGGATTGATGACTACTACGTCCGTTCAGTCCGTAATATTGTCCATCCATGATCCAGACATCGGGGTCGAAATAAGGCTCATTTACCATCAATTTACCCGTCTCATCGCTGGGAATCATGACTTCGGGTTTGCTCCATTCATCAAGATCATCATCGAGGGCATGCTGAATCCAATTTCGATTGGAACCCCATCCACAGTAGGCATGAGCCGGTTTACCTTCTTTGGTGAGAAAAGCGGTGCCGCTGAACATCCCGTGACGATTTGCCTGGGGAACAAGCACGGTTGGATGCCATTTCCATCGCACCATATCCATGCTGGAAACATGTGCATAGGAAATGCCTGCCCTGTTTCTATAAATGTAGTGGAGGTGATACCTGCCCTTGTAATGGATTGCGGAATTGGGGTCATAGGGAGCACCGAGGTCTTTAGCCGGATGAAATAGATGAAAAATGGGCCAATTATCGGGGGGGGTATTAGGCATCCTGGGCGTTTCCGGCACATAGGGCTCATCCAGCAGGGGAACCTGACTGCCCCTTCTCGTCGTCTCCTTGGATTTTGCCGCAATCAGCACGGCCCCAAGGTGAAGCATCAATTTTCCATTTTCAACCTTGGCTCCAATTCTTAATTCGTGATGGGGAAATCGACCCGTTTGCTCGGATGCATCGTCTTCAAAGCTCCACCATGCATAGGGTTTAATCTCCGATACTTCGTTTGGAACCAACTCCTTGATTTCATTGAGAGTCAATGCCCGGTCATAGATTCGGGCATCCTCAATCATTCCGTAAATGCCTCCTCCTCCGCCCATGTGCCTTTTCCCAAAGACGGCAAAATTATTCTCCGAGCTGAGCAAATCGATATTCTTGGCTGGGTAGGAGGCATAAGGCTTACCATCGCGGAAAATAGAAATGAGTTCTTTTTCATAAACGATTGCCACCTGAACCAAAGAGTCTGCCTCTGAATCCCATCCTGGGTATTTTTCCTGATTCTTTTCCGATCTTGTCCAATTGTCACTTCCCGCCATCCATTTGTCATCCATTTTTTCGGCGAAAACAATTCCGTCAAACTTGTTCCCCTCCTGCAGGGTTAGGATTGAACCAGCCTTAATGTTTCTATCCTGCACCATGACCCAAGAAACAAGGGTCTTTTCAACATCAGCGTATGCAAATGAAAAATTTGCGTGCACACCAAAAAATAAGAAGGATACAAATAAGCCCCGTAACATTATCATAGGTGGACAAATATCCGTATTTGGACAAATTACAAGATTTTTAAAATTTATCTAATATAATTTGTATTTTAATACTAAATTTGCCGGTATATTAAAATATTATTATGGATAATCGAACCTAAAATTACTGAGAAACTCCGCCGAGATAGTCAGCGATTTGCAGACCCTCAAGGATGTTATCCTGAATAGGCTGGCTCATTCGATTCAGTTCATCCACTCCCCATGAAACTCCAACCTGAGTTCGCATCGGGCGGGTACCGGGTTCAGATTCCGCCAGACTCAGATAAGCATCGACCACCAATTTTGGATCAGGAAATTCACCATTCTTCAGCATTTCTCCAAACCCCGCGAATAAGGTATCCGGGACATTTTTCAACTCACCATAGCTATCGATTACATCACTGCGTTCCGGCTGTTTAATCGCCGCAAAAAGACCGGTACTGAACGGTCCTGGTTCAACGAGAGTTATGTCTACTCCGCAGGGGGCAACTTCATAGCGTAAGCTTTGCGAGTATGCTTCCAAAGCAAATTTGGTGGCACAATAAGTTCCAAAATAGGGCACTGCAATTCTTCCCGCAATTGAACTCACATTAATGATTAAACCATTTCCCGCTTTTCGCATACCCGGTAAAACAGCTTGGGTTGCCCGAATGGCTCCATAATAATTTGTGTTCATTTGCGTGTGAGCCTGTTCCACGCTGAAAGCCTCGGTAATTCCAGTGTACATGATACCCGCGTTGTTAATCAGCACATCCACTTTTTCAATCTCCTGTAGAATGATGGAAAATGCATCCCTTACGGACTCGTCTTCTGTAACATCCATTTCGACAACGGTTATCTTATCCGAGTAAGATTTCAATGCCTCCTTTTTTTGAGCGTTCCTTTGGGTACTCTCCCTCATGGTTGCCCAGACCCGGTAACCGGAGTCGGCAAAAATTTTCGCGGCACTCTCTCCAAACCCGTTGCTTGAGCCAGTTATCACTACATTCTTCATATTAATTTCCATACTTTTAGACATTCCTGACAGTTGTAAGGAACACTTTTCCTTACTTTATGATTAAATTATAATTGTACTAAATTATGGATTTTAATCCATAAAAATTAAAACCCATATAGAGTACCCGACACACAAATCCGTTCAAAAATAATATTTCTCATTCTTTATAAAAACCCACCTACATCGGTTTTTTTAATGTTTCTTTGATTTGATGACAGGAGAAATCTGAGGCAAACTGAGTACATCTTCCTTCCTCAACCATCTTCTCTTGCTATTTTCCTTGCTTTGAACTTTTAGATAGTTGTTTTTGATTAACCCTAAGATGGGTGTGTGTTGCTGGTAGCCCAGAATATGAGCCGCTTCTTTAAGTGAAATAAGTTCTTTTTTTTTAATTCCCATTTTGAATTACTTTGTTCGAACTCGTACCCGAAGAAATTGTTTGCCGCCTTTTGATATTGCGGTGCCCGTTGTTTCATAAAGAACACGCTCCATACCTCCGCCCACATCTATACCCAAGTCGCCTGGGGGGGAGGATGGACTTAAGTCGACTTGCTGAACTCCTGTTGTTGTCCAGGTCCGTAGATCCGTGCTACTTTCGACAATGTATTCGATTCCTTCTGAATTATAATCCGCACTGTATTTTTGAAAACTAATCCTTTGCTTTCCGTCTTTTTTATTAACAGCACGGGGAAGAGTTGTTTTACTATCGCTACTCAACGAGTCTCCACCAAAGGCCCGTTCCATAAAGTTACTCATTCCATCGCCATCGGAGTCAAAATTATCGGAGTCGAAGAGTAGTTTGGCATCGTTGACAGTAATGACATTATCTCCGTCGAGATCAACTGTCAGCCCCTTAAGATCTTTCTTGGCAAAAAGTTTGCGGGCAAACTT
>CBFHYW010000095.1:0-4466 GCA_965660135.1 Opitutales bacterium | reverse complement strand
CCGGATCCCCCTTTACAATGGCAGGGAAACCAGATTTTGCATTCTTAAATGCATCACTTTCGAGGTCCAATCGAAGGCCGCCTTTTCTTTCCTTTTCATCCGGACCATGACAATGGAAACATCCATCTGACAGAATGGGTCGAATATCACGATTAAACTCGAGCTTTCTTTCCGCCTGAACTGAGCACACTAAAAAATAAACTAAAAAAAGGGAAAGGGAGACTCTCATATAAAATTCACTAAAAACCCTTACCTGTTTGTATGGCAACATTCTTAAAACAGGATTATTGAATTTATTATTACAGGAAATGGAATACTTTGTAGTTAAAAGGCTTATAACCGTCATACTCAAAGACTCCGTTACAAAGAAAATTTAACGAAAATTTAAAACATCACCCAGCAAAGGTTTTAACCACTTATAAATAAAATCATTGAGTTTAATGAAGAAGTTAAGACTTTCAGCATATTAATTTTAAATTAAATTCGCTAAATAGAATACAAATGAACCGTCATCACAAATGAGAATAAAGGTTATCTTGTGAGTGTCTAGGAATGCAGGTGAGATTTAGTTGAATTTTATACCCTTCATAATGCGGGTGTATTTTAAAGGTAATAAAACTGAAGAAGTAGTTCGATCGATCTACAAATCGCTGAACATTCAAATAAAAAAATTTGCAGTCCAACTACTCGATTTAAATTGCAAGTAAACTACTCAACGGTAACTGATTTTGCCAAATTTCTGGGTTTATCTACATCAAGTCCTCGCAGGCGGGCAAAATGATAAGCAAAAAGTTGAAGAGGTAAGTTTGCAAGTATTGGACGAATTACCTCATGTGCAATAGGTAAACGAAAAATATCATCTGCTGCTTCTGGCGGGATTTCTATATCTTCAGGAGCAATCGCAATAACTGGGCCTTTCCGTGCTTTTACCTCCTGCATATTTGCAATTGTCTTGGCCGATAATTCTGAACCTTCAACAATAAATACACTTGGACACTCTGGGTTTATAAGTGCAATCGGGCCGTGCTTAAGCTCGGCTGCCGGATAACCCTCGGCATGGGCATAGGAAATTTCTTTAAGTTTGAGAGCACCCTCCAATGCCACAGGATAAAGACTTTGACGGCCAAGAAAAAGTAAGTGCTCTGCTTTTCCATACTTGAGAGCCAATTCCCGAATCTGCTCACCTTGCTGAAGAACTCTACCAACCAAATCAGGCAAGGTATTAAGTGCCTCAACAATACCTTGCCCATCCATTGGGGATAGGTCTCTCATTCGTCCTAAGGCTAAGCCTAACATTGCACAAAGGCAGACTTGAGATGAAAACGCTTTCGTGGATGCAACCCCAATTTCCGGCCCCACCCTTTGATAAACACCACCATCCGTTTCACGAGCCAATGACGAACCAACAACATTTGTAATTCCCAGAGTAAGAAGCCCCTTTGCCTTTGCTTCCCGAACCGCTTCTAAGGTATCAAGGGTCTCACCGGATTGGCTAACTGCAATGACTAATGAATTACCAGCCTTTGGTGAATTTCGATATCGAAATTCGGAGGCATGCTCGACCTCTACCGGTACTCGGGCTAGGCGTTCGATCAGGTATTCACCAACCATGCATGCATGCCGAGCCGTACCACAGGCAACAAAAATTATACGATCTAAATTACGAAGTTCATCTTCATGTCCTTCAAGTCCACCTAATTTCGCTGTCGTCCCATCGTCTCCAAATCGACCACGCAAAGTATTTTTTAAGGCATTTGGTTGTTCGTAAATCTCCTTTTCCATGTAAGAGCCAAAATCACCCAAGTCCACTTCTTCAGAAATTTGATCAACAGGGTGGGTAACCGCCGGTGCGTCTTGACCTTCAAGGGTGGTTATTCGAAAATCATTTTTTTTAAGAATTGCAACCTCCCCATCATTTAGAAAAACAGCTTCCTTAGCTCTTCCAACAAATGCAGAAGCATCACTTGCAATAAAATTAGCATCATCGCCTAAACCCACTACCAACGGTGATCCCCGTCTCGCACCAACCATCATATCCGGATAGTCCAAACAAAGTACTGCAATTCCATAGGCACCACGGCATTGAGGCAAAGCCAACCGAACTGCATCAATAAATCGATCTTCACATTCCTCGAGCTCGGAATAATGGTAAGCAATCAAATTACAAAGGACTTCAGAATCAGTCTCGGATGAAAATTCAACGCCCTTACCTGTAAGAAACCTCTTGAGCGTGCTAAAATTTTCAATCACACCATTATGAACCATGACAAACTTGCCATCATGACTAACATGGGGGTGGGTATTAGCCACGGTAACTGGCCCGTGCGTTGCCCATCTTGTATGAGCAATGCCTAACGATGAACTTGATCCGTTAGTCTTTACGGCATCTGCAAGATTTTTGACACGACCAGTTTCGCGAGCCAATGAGAATTTATAGCCCTCATGAAAAGCAACACCTGCAGAATCATAACCGCGATACTCCAATCTACGAAGCCCATCAACAAGAGATTCCTGCGCTATTCCTTTACCTAAATAACCAACTAT
The DNA here is from genome assembly GCA_965660135.1 of Opitutales bacterium. GTDB lineage: Bacteria > Verrucomicrobiota > Verrucomicrobiia > Opitutales > Seribacteraceae > Seribacter. Next base: position 1,922 of record CBFHYW010000095.1, on the reverse strand, counting down.
GCCACACATAACTCTTGTTTAGGTTACTTTAAGAATATTTTCAAACTTATTAAATTTGATAAAAAAAGCATTTTCTTCAGGATTATATTTAATTTCCTCGCAACTTTTTCTAAAGATTTTTTATAAAAAAAAAGTGAATATTCACAATTTCCTTTCAAATGTTATTATTATTTACTGCATTACTGCAGGAATATCTGCCTTTGGTGGGAACAGACCAAATTTTGTAATGATTGTCTCTGAAAGTCACTCAATTAGCGCATTTGGTTCATACAAAGGCTATTTATCAAAAATAGACCCGACACCAAATCTGGATAGAATTACGCAAAAAAGCGTGGTTTTCACTAAAGCATTCTGCACGAATGCAACAGCTGGGCCGAGTAATGCCGTAATTTTAACAGGTAAACATTCTCACATAAATGGCGTTACGCAAAACGGGAATATGTTTGATGACACGCAAGAGCATCTACCCAAAAACCTTCAGCTAACTGGATACGAAACAGCACTAATTGGAAGATGGAATCTTGGTGGAAAACCAAAGTATTTTAATTATTGGAATATACTTGTCGATTCTACACAAAAATATAATCCGATTTTCACCAGTTCGGGGAAACAAAAACAAATAGAAGGACACTCAACCGATATTATTACAGATTTAGCAATACAGTGGTTGGCCAAAAGAAATAAAGAAAAACCTTTTTTTCTTATCATACAATTTAATGCTACAACTGCTCCTTGGTTACCTGCAATTCGCCATCTGAACCTTTATGATGATAAACTTTTGCCCGAACCAAAAAATTTGATTGACGCTCATTTGGGTAAATCTAGCCCATCTCGATATCAATCGATGAGTATTTCCAAGGATTTAGATTTTTCCGATGACCTGTTTTTCCCTGATCAGCAAATCGACAAAAACCAATCCGCTCAATCACCCCTGCTAAACAGTCAAAAAAATATTTTGGCGATGACGCCCGAGCAGTTATCTGCTTGGACTCTTTCTTGGAGACCTAAAAACGAAGCTTTTTTGAGAGAAAACCAATCGCAGGAAAATATTTTACAATGGAAATTTCAAAGGTTTGTTAAAAATTATCTGCGTTGCGTGAGAGGAATTGATGATAATCTTAAAAGGATTGAAACTGCACTTACTGAAACAAATTCAAAGGATGTATTTTTTATTTATACTTCAAATCATGGAAGGTTACTCGGAGAGCATGGTTGGTACGGTTCGAGATGGATGTACGAAGAATCCATGCAAATTCCATTAATCATAAATCCAGATTTATCACAAAATTCTCCCAAGTTAATTTCCTCCCTAGTACAAAACCTGGATATTGCACCAACTATTATGGAATACGCACAATCTAATAATTTCAGCCAAAATCAAGGACACTCCCTTAAACCCTTAATTGAAGCGACAGATGATAATGAGACATGGAGGGACTCACTATACTACCATTACAATGAATTTCCTTCTAACCAAAAGATTGCCAAACATTACGGCATACGCACTCCGAAATATAAAATCATTCACTTTTATCAGTTTAATGAATGGGAATTCTATGACCTAAACAAAGATCCATTTGAAGAAAAGAACCAATTCAAAAACCCAGTGTTTAGTTCTCAAATTGAAGAAATGAAAAAGTTACTTTTAAAAATTCGCGAAAAATATTTGGATGAAACCGACATATCGATAATGCCAGAAGAGTGGAGAAAAATCCATAGAGGTCCTGAAGCAAGAAAAGAATAAATTGTAAAATTTCAAAAATATTTATTGGTGAAATTAAATAAATCCGCATGAAAACATAAAAAAGCTTGTGCAATGCCTAAAATGTTTTAAGAATGAACTTTAAAGGAATGCATATCCTGAAAGGTGTCGTTTGGGAGGACGGCACCTTTCGTCTTTTATAGACCAGCAGGTTATTTAT
>CBFHYW010000094.1:0-4468 GCA_965660135.1 Opitutales bacterium | reverse complement strand
CTGACCGGGCCAAAATTCTTTGTCCCGTATGAATCCGTAAAAGGATGGGTAAAACGGATCAACATAATTAACATCAGCATTCTCGGGTACTTTCAGTCCGGTCAGAAAGTAAACGGAGTTCACAAGCATACGTCTCAAATCTTCGCTGACTAAATCAACTGAAGCTCCCATGGTTGTGCAAAAGGTTGTGCCTTTTTTCCCGTTCGGTGCTTCATACGGGTGAAGCCAGGCGAGGGCTTGCATCGGATCATTTTTGGAATCCACAAAAGATGAACTGGGCTCAAGGTTTTCCGTTACCGCACCACGCAGGAGGATGGTGTCTTTTTCAGTTAATCTCTTAACGCCATAAACATCTGACGGACCAAAAACATCGGTTACCCCCTGGAGAATAGGATGAGCCGCATTTTTCGTTTCAACCATTCCACGTGCGCCTTCTACTTTGTGCCTGCCATGATGACTGACCCAGCCTTCACCCATAATGAGTGGACCAAACTGTCCATATGAAATTTTATCTCCAAATTTTTCTCCTCCATTAAATGCATGGGTTGAGGTGCGAATACCGACCACTGGTTTCCCGGAGTTTAGGAAATTTGTAATATGCTCAGCATCTTCTGCATTTGGTTTCCGAAAACGTGTACCAATTAACATAAGATCCGCACCCTTGAGATGCTCCCATCCAATTACACCCTGCTGATTATTAGGATCGATGTACTTTCCAGTCTTATCCCAGGAAAAAAGAACCTTACAGGTAAAACCGTGTTTTTCGGACAGAATTTTAGCAAGCATGGGCATACTCTCCTCTGTACGATATTCCTCATCACCGGAAACAAGTACGATTGTCTTGTCTTTCCCCGGGCCCTCTTTCCCTTCAAGATGTAAAACCTTTGAAGATTCCGCTGACAAAAGAAGCGGTGACAAAGTGAGCGTGATTAATAGAGTGAGGAACTTAATAATTTTTTTCATAAATAGTTAGGAAGAATTCAGTTTGATATTGAGTTAAATTTTCCTCTGTACGTCAAAGCTGATCGAACAATAAACCTGATTTTACAATTTTAAATGTGTAAAAATCAAAAAAGGATTCGTAATTTTCTAAATCGTAATTAATCTGATGAATCATGTTCAAAAATATTCCGTTTAATCGCGTGGAGTGGGTAACAAGTGGGTTTTTGATAATTACTGCGATCCTTACTTTTACCGCTGTTCCCGCTTACTTCTATTATTTTGGATGGGACTGGTTTCTGTTCGCAATTTTTTTATTTTATTATCCGGCGACAGGCATGAGTATAACTGTTGGTTACCACCGACTGTTTTCCCACAAAGCATTTAAAGCAAAATGGCCAGTTAAGTTATTCGTACTTCTTTTTGGTGCAGCCGCATTTGAAAACTCTGCCTTGTGGTGGAGTTCCGAACATAGAAAGCACCACAAACATGTTGATACTGATGATGACCCCTATGATATAACCAAGGGATTTTTCTGGGCTCACATGGGTTGGTTAATGTTTAAGCTTAAACCGGCCAGTCCAATGGATAATGTTCAGGATCTCAAAAAAGACGCTTTGGTTATGTGGCAGGATAAATGGGTCCATGGAATTGCTTTTTTTATGAGTTTTATTTTACCAGCAGCAATCGGATATGTATACGCTGTTACCACAGGCAACCTCAGTCCATTGGCAGGTGCATTAGGTGGTTTTCTTATCCCCGGGGTTGCTCGGGTAGTCATGGTTCAGCATGCAACCTTCTGTATAAATTCGCTCTGTCACATGATTGGCGAACGCCCCTACTCTACCAGTCACAGCGCAAGGGACAGTTGGATCGCGGCAATTTTCACGATGGGAGAAGGGTATCATAATTACCACCATGAGTTTCAATGGGACTACAGAAACGGAGTCAAACCTTGGCAACTTGACCCCTCAAAATGGATTATTTGGTTCCTCTCTAAATTTGGAATGACAGGAGACTTAAAAAGAGTACCCAACGAACGAATCCTCCTCGCGGAGACCCGTGAAACCAGGCGTCAATTAAGCGATCAGATTTCTAATATCCAAGCGATTGCAAATACCTCCAACGAACTCCTTGAGCAAACCCTCTCGTCCTTGGAGAAATGGAGTGATCGCCTGACTGAGATTTGTGATCAGTTACAAAAAGCAGCCCACGATAAAATCAATTTGTCTAAAACCACTCTTTCAGAACTTAGGCAGGAAATTCAGGGTGCGACCTCAGAAATGGAATCCAGCCTTAAGCTATCCATCGCTTAGTATTATTTTTAATCGCCTTAGCGAAAAAGTTCAGATTCTGCCATATTATAATTCAGAAGAGTATCCAAGGCCAGTGTTGTCCTAAATATTTCCGTGTCCCCATGAAAATGATTCGCTGGTTTCCATGATCCATCAACTCTTTGAAGTTCAAGTAATAACTTGATAACTTTTTGGTTAAAAGCCATCCAGTACTTGCGTTTACCGAGATATGTTGAAGAAAAACAAGCCTTACTTGAATGCCTCAATCCATAAAAGTCGATTTTGCCCGACTCAGAGGGTAAATTCTCGAACAACCAATCCAATCCTTTATTAGCTTCGTTTGAATCTCCATGATTTCCTAAATGCAAGCAATGTACGCCCATTCCGGTTAAGCTCGGCTTTCCGCCCTTTCCTATTTGATATGCAAACCTGCCCGTATTATCCTGACATTTTTTTACATACCCCATGGACTGGACAATTGCCACATCTAAACCATTGACCTTCAGACCCACCGATTGTGCCTCTGCCAGTGCCATCACATTCCATCCAGTAACCGAAAGGTCCACATGGGCAAGAGGTCCCTTACCGAAACTATATGCCCAGCCTCCATTTTTATTCTGACCGCGAACAATTGTAGAAACTAACTTAGTTGCAAGCTCCTCCAGTTCAGGAATCTTCAACTTTGCAAAAGCTTTTATCAGGGCACGAGTGTAGATTGGATGAGAATAAGAACCTGGTGCGCTTTTGACCTCAGAAACTGGTATTGCTCTGAGATACTCAATTGCTTTTTTCAAAGCCGCATTATTTCTGGTCAATAAATCATTATCACAATTTTGCAAAAGGCAGATAACTGCCATCCCAGTCATTGCTGATGCATCCGTCTTTTTTGGATTCCCTTGCTCATCCCTATCGTTCCCCCCCCACGATCCATCCTCTTGCTGCATTGAAACCAGCCACTCCATGCCCCTCTCTATTGCATCTGAAACTTCTTTTGTTCCGCCTGCCGCAAGAAAACTTCTCTGTTGCCTAACGGGATCGCACCATGCAAGCGTTGGGTTCACTTGGTCAAAAGCTTTTTTTAATTCTGAAATGGGAATTTCCCTAATCGCTGCTTTCGCCTTTTCCTCCATCGCTTCAATTCGCACCCGATCAGCTTGAGGAATTTCATTGATCAATTTCAAATCCATTCCACTTGAACGGGCACTTTTTCCAGCATTCACCAATTTGGACATTTCATTTAAATTCAAAAAGTCAACCTGACCACTTAGAACGTTCACACTTGTTGAATCCGCCTGTGCATTCATGCTAAAGCTGGTCCCCCGGACCCCGGCAAAGCCAAGCTTAGACGACAGGGTAATGGAGGAATCCCGTTCCAGTTTTTTTACCACTACCACTAATTCGCCCAAGTCCAGTTCCAGTTTAATTCGGGATGGACTGGTCTCCTTACGAATCTCTTCGATTTCCACGGTCGAGGAATTAAAATCTTCCTGCACAAATGAATGAATTTTAAATTTTGTGTTTTTTCCAACAGCAGTACTTGAACCATTACTAAATAAAATAACGGCCTCCCCATCCTTTCCCGTTTCAAGCTTGCTTCCTGGTAAAAGAACCTGCCCCTTCCTTGCTTCATCAAAATCCTTTTCTTCCGGCCCACTTACTCGCACATCACCAAGAAGAGAAATGAGTACAGTCGCCCCTTTTTTAAATTTTTCGGATTCCTCAACTGACCAGTCAAAATAATCCAAGTCCCTCGTCTCGCCACCACTCAGCCAATTACTGACTCCCGCCACATCAGCAAAGAAAAAAATCAGACCCAATAAAACCGAGAAACAGAAGGCAACAAGACCAATTCGAAAAATATTTTTTCTTCGGGACCCAGATGGAATAATTTTTGAATCTTTGATTGAAATCCAATTCTGGCCATCTGTACAAATTAAGTCACTCGAGACAAACTTTCCCTTTTTCCAATCTGCTAAGAACTCACCTTCTGTAAGCGGGCCAATCGTGGAGTTATTTTTTCGAACGAAGATTTTCAAAATATGCTGAGAAGTGAGTTCATATTCTTAATATGATAATCATCCTAGTCAAAAGAATTACTTCTTTAATTTAACCTCTAAAACAATGAAGTTATATTAGGTTAAATTTAGCAAATATTAAGCTCTTTCAGCCAAGCACCAAGCAATTCAAGTGGAAGTCCAATAACATTTGAATGAGATCCTTCAAATTTTTCTACA
>CBFHYW010000093.1:0-4525 GCA_965660135.1 Opitutales bacterium | reverse complement strand
TCGGCGATCCTTTTGGGTATGGGGAGAGTGATTGGAGAGACAATGGTGGTTTTATTATGTGCGGGTAATCGTATTGCCATTCCTGATTTCACTTCAGGTTTTGGGGTTTTTTCTCAGCCCGTTCATACTATGACGGGAATTATTGCTCAGGAGATGGGCGAGGTGGAATTTGAGAGTATTCATTACCGGGCTCTTTTTATGGTGGGAGTTGTTTTATTTTTAGTGTCAATGTTGATTAACTATTCTTCTCAATTAATCGCCAAGAGATATAAATCTGCTTACTAATGGAGGAGAAGCGAAAAGTAACCAAGCATTCTTTTATGCCTCGTTTTACCAAGGCCAAAGGACAGGAGAAGTTTGCATTTTATATTCTGCGCACACTTACATATTTTGTGCTCTTTTGCGCCGGGTATTTGTTTTGGGATATTGTTTCCAAGGGGTCTTCCAAAGTTTTTGAGGGTGATGGTTTGTTAAATTGGGAATTTCTTACCGAAGATCCACAAACTCTCCATGTGGTTGCGATTGGCGGGGAGAAACAGAAATTAAGTTCCAGGAAATACTATGAACTTAAAGATCAGTTGATTGGGGAGCAGTTTGATTCATTTGTAAATTCCCCAAAATTCGAAGGTAATTTCTCCAGTTTGAAATCTTCTTTTGTTAAAATTAAAAAAGAGTGGGCCGATCAAAAACTTGAGGACTCATTCAAGCAATTAACGGGAAAAATAAAATCTAACCTTTCTGGTCAGTTTACATTTTGGAGGGGATTGTTAGAAGATCCTGTTGCAACAGCAACAGATTTTGAAATCCCGAAGGAAGAAGTACAATCAATGGTGAGTGGGTTTGTTTTTGCCAATATTACCAAAGCAAAAAGTAAATTCCCTCTTTTGGAGCGTGAGTTAAAGATGTTTAAGGCACAAAACTTTCAAAAAGTAGAGGGTGTAACGGTAAGTTCGATTAAGTCATTAGAATCGGAATATCTTCGATTTTGGGATGTAAAGCTTGAGAGTGTTAAAATGGAATTTCAGAAGAAGGGTAAGGAAGTTGAACGCTGTTTTGTGAAATTCATTGAGACAAAATCTCCGAAGAAATTCATTGAGTTTGAAGATGCTTTTACCCCATATCTTACCGCAAGGTTAGTTTTTTTTGAAGAGAATGATCCTTTGGTGGATGATTTTCTTAGTGCCAAGCAGCCTTTTGCAGAGGCGGTTTCTGTTAAGTTAGTTTCGGACGATTATGCTTACTCAGGTGGCGGAATATTTCCTGCTATTGTAGGTACATTTCTGCTTGTTTTGGGAGCTATGCTGATAGCTATAATACTTGGTGTGTTGAGTGCTGTTTTCTTGGCGGAATATGGTAAAAGTGGACCTCTTTTATCCGCGATTCGCTTGGCAATTCTTAATTTGGCAGGAGTTCCCTCCATTATTTTTGGACTTTTTGGATTTGGTTTATTTGTTATTTTTCTGGATTGGAATGTATCTTTGTTGGCGGGTTGGTTCACTTTGGCTTTTATGGTTTTACCGGTGGTTATAACATCCAGTGAAGAAGCTCTTCGTTCGATTCCACAGGGTTTCAGGGAGGCTTCTTTGGCTTTGGGTGCTTCGAAGTGGACGATGATACGAACGAATGTTATTCCCTACGCCATGCCTGGAATCCTTACATCTTCAATTTTGGGTGTGGCGAGGGCAGCAGGTGAGACTGCTCCTATCATGTTTACAGCCGCTTACGCAAAACGTTCAGAACTACCCTGGGAAAACCTTGAGCATTGGACGGATTTCTTTTTTCAGGGAGTTATGGCTTTGCCCTATCATATTTATGTGGTCAGTGCAAAGATACCACAAAATGAATACACAGTAGATATGCAGTATGGTACTGCTTTTGTCTTTTTATTGCTGGTCCTTGGCTTGGCAATGTTTTCTATTTTGTTGAGGACAAAATTAAGAAAAAAGTATCGTTGGTAATTTTAAATTTATGTTGAGAAAACTTATACTAGATGAGTAAAGAAAAAGATGTGAAGACGGTTTCGGGTTCTGATAATGAAGTTGAATATGCAATTGTAATTGATGAAGTTGATTTTTCTTACGGGGACAACAAGGTTTTGCATAATGTAAGCTTGCAAGTTCCGAAAAATGAAGTAACGGCTTTTATCGGACCATCTGGTTGCGGGAAAAGTACTCTTCTGCGAAGTCTGAACAGAATGAACGACCTGATTGATAACGCGAAGATTACAAATGGATCTATTCAGATCAATGGAGTAGATATTTACGATAAGTCAGTCGATGTTATAGAATTGCGGAAAAAAGTTGGAATGGTTTTTCAGAAATCCAATCCTTTTCCAAAATCAATTTTTCAAAACATTGCCTATGGATTACAAATCCAAGGAGTCAAATCTAAGAAGGTGATCGAAGATACCGTAGAAGAATCTTTACGAAAAGCGGCTTTGTGGGACGAGGTTAAGGATCGTTTAAACGAAAACGCTTATGGATTATCTGGTGGTCAGCAACAAAGGTTATGCATTGCACGAACTTTGGCGGTGGATCCTGAAATTATTTTAATGGATGAACCCTGTTCAGCTTTAGACCCGGTTGCAACGGGGAGAGTAGAGGAATTAATTCTTAGTTTGAAGAATAATTATACCATTGTTGTAGTCACTCATAATATGCAACAAGCTGGACGTATCTCCAGTCAAACTGCTTTCTTTTATTTAGGAAAATTGGTTGAATATAATCCTACAAAAAAAATCTTTCTTAATCCTCATAATAAAAAAACTGAAGATTATATTTCAGGAAAGTTTGGATAACATGTATTGTAGTTAAGAACTTAAAATTATGAGTAGGTTTTTTGAAAATAACATAGAGGGTATAAGATCGAATCTTATACTTATGGGACAAAAGGTAATAGATAGTGTCGAGTTATCGATTGAGGCAATAAAAGAAGGAAACCCCTCCTTTAGAAAAGTCATAAAAAGTAAAGATGATGAAATTGATACTCTGGAAAATCAGATTGTATCAGATATCACGATTCACCTTTCAACCCATGCACCGGTAGCTGCTGATCTTCGTTTTTTAGTAACGGCTATGAAAGTTAGTCACGAACTGGAAAGAGTGGGGGACGAAGCTAAGGCAATTGTGAGAAGGTCCCAAAAGGCAATGAACGGGCACTTGAATCATATTCCCGAAATGGCTGAGATTACCCTTTCTATGATTAAAGAGGCAATAGATGTTTTTGTCGAATTTGATAAGGATCGTACTGAGGCAATTTGGAGTCGTGATATTACAGTTGATCATTTAAATCGTGAAAATAACGAGTTCTTTGGCGAATTAGTTTCACGAGACCCTGCTTTGGCTTCCTCGGTTTTTGAGATGGTTTTTATTTCCAAATCTCTCGAACGGATAGGAGATCATGCGGTGAGTATATCGAAAGAGATTGTTTTTATGGCAACCAGCAAAGGGGTTCGCCATGCGGAAAAATATAAAAAAGCAGCACTTCGAAAAAAGCTGGAGAATTCTTAGGTTCTTGAAATTAGGGCTGAGAAAAACTCCGTTGTTATTTCTGCATATTCTGAAATAATGAGGCAATATGTATTTAATTCTTGGAGCAACCGGATACCTCGGATCCTATTTTGTTAAATATCTTCAGAAAGAAGGTGAAGATGTTTGTGGTTTATCTCGTACAGGGTCTGATTACACGAACATAGACACGTTAATTTCAATATTACAGAGTAAGAAACCGAAATTTTTGATTAATGCAGCGGGGTATACTGGGAAACCCAATGTTGATGCGTGTGAATCTGATAAGGCGGAATGCCTTTGGGGTAATGCTGTTTTACCCGGGCGTATTCGAACTGCATGTGAAGAAGTAGGAATTCCCTGGGGGCATGTTTCCAGTGGTTGTATATATTCTGGCAGGAAATCGAATGGAGAAGGATGGAGCGAGCATGACGAGCCAAACTTTTCATTTCGTAACGGCCCCTGTAGTTTTTACAGCGGTACAAAAGCATTGGGGGAAGAAGTCTTAAGTGATGCCGAGAATTGTTACATTTGGAGATTGCGTATTCCTTTCAACGAAGAAAGCAGTCCTCGAAATTATCTTCAAAAACTTTTAAATTACACATCTTTATTGGAAGCAGAAAATTCTATCTCTCATTTAGATGAATATGTTAAGGCTTGCGTAGATTCTTTTTCTAAAAAATGTGAACCGGGAATTTACAATTTGACCAATGTTGGATCTATTACAACCCGTCAAGTGGTCGAATGGATGAAAGAAGAGGGTGTAACCGAGAAGGAATTTAGCTTCTTTAACAACGAGGAAGATTTTATGAGTAAAGCTGCGATTACGCCGCGATCAAACTGTGTTATGGATACTTCAAAAGCTGAAAGAAACGGAATTGCATTACGACCCGTTGAGGAAGCCGTTCGTGATTCCCTTCGTAAAATGAGAATGCAAGTATCGGTATGAGTAGAATTATTGTAACAGGTGGGCTTGGGTTTATCGGATCTAATTTTATTCGATTAATTTTAAACGAAAA
>CBFHYW010000092.1:0-4608 GCA_965660135.1 Opitutales bacterium | reverse complement strand
AGGGTGATGACATACATCATCTAAATGAAATTGGAGAAATCAAATTTGACCAAATTTTAATTTTGTCCGCCAACCACTTTGATTCGATATACTCCGAGTATAGTAGGGTTGTCCCTCTTACTAAGTTGGTCAAAGTCCAAGTAATCAACAATACCTACAAATTTTCAACAAAATGGAAAATACTAAGGGAACGCATTTACGCTCTCCCCAAAAAAGTTCGTATGAAGTTTCTGTCTTTTCTCGTTTTTTTTCTAGAAAAAACAAACTACCAAAGAAAAGGAATTGTTTTCATCTCCAAGTCTTTTATTGGAAATAATAGTAAAGCTTTATTCGTTAATGTTTCCCAAAAACCCAAGCAGGTTTCTTTACTCACTGATAACCTAGTACAATTAAATAAACTCAAGTCCAAAGGATTCAATGTCCAAATTCTAGATAGTTGCCGTGCAATGTGGAAAATAGCCTCTGCAAAAACGGTTATCCAGGATCAGGGCAATTTCACTGAACCGCTGAAGGCATTAAGTTCTAAACAAATTACCATTCAAATGTGGCATGGCGTGCCTCTGAAAAGAATGAATCGGATGGAAAATATTACCTACGATGCAATGATCAGCACTTCTGATTATGTTAATGATACATCCTTAGCTGATGTTATTGTTTCCAGAAAATATTTTAATTATGGATACCCTCGTAACGACTTACTTCTAAAAGTGCACGACGCTGAGGATTTAGTTTTGTGCGATATGGAATTGTACGATCTAGCAAAAAGTCATTTCACAAAAGGAAGTAAAGTTATCGTTTACATGCCTACGCACAGAGAATCTGCTACCAGTATAGATTCCACTCCCCCACCCCTCATTCCTCTTAATTTCGAATCCCTGGACTTATCCCTAAAAAAATTGGATGCCAGATTGATTGTAAAACTTCATCCGTTTGTTAAGCAGTTCCAAGACATGCATATGCCTAAAAAGGGGTATGAGAATATTCACTTTCATTCAGCGGAGGGTGATATTTACCCATTGCTCAAGTATACGGATATTCTAATCACCGATTATTCATCCATTTACTTTGATTTTTTACTCTTAGATCGACCGATTATATTTTTCTCATACGATTACGAAGAATATAGTTCGAACATGAATGGATTTGTATATGACTACGAATCTTTTGCACCAGGTTCAAAAGTGAAGACAGAAAAGGAATTAGTCGCAGAAATAGAAAAACAGGTAAACGGAGAAGATAAACATAGGACGGAAAGAAAATTCGTCCGTGATAAATTCTACACCTATCAAGATGCGGAGTCATCGAGTCGTATTTGCGAGAAATTTAATCTTCTAAACTAATCGTCAGGAATAAAAAGTATCTCTCAAAAGAATAATTTAAAAGTTTACGATTTATTTCTTTCGTTAACACGAGATTTAATTTAAGAATACAACTGTGGGAACGGTAAAAAGCAAAAGTAACTCTCTAAAATGGGCAATTGAAGAATTGTCCAAGCAGAAAGAGGAATTGAACGAAAAGTTAAATATTGCCGAAAAGAGAGAGGAAACGGACTCATTAATACAAGAAGTTCTTGCACAAAAAAAGGCTTTAGAAAAAAGAATATCATCATTGGAGGATGGATTAAAAGTCTCCTCTAATTTAGTAGACGAACCGATTGACTTGTTGGAGGACGAATTAAGCAAGGTAAATGACAAACTTGAAATTGCACAGGACCGGTTAAATACCTTGGAACAGGAAGAATACCTGGAAGAACTTGGCAGAAAGCTCAATGGTGACTATGTCAACGACCCTTCATCAGACCCTGAACCTACAGAAGAACCAATTGAACATGCTCAATCGCCCTCATTATCTGCCCAGGATGTGCATGCATCTACAACGACTGAAAGTATCGAAAGCGCGGACTCTGCATCACAAAAATCTTTATCCCCTACCCCCGTTCTTATGAAATCCCCTACCAATCGAATTGAATCTGAAGAAGAAGTCGAGCAAACGCCAACAAGGATTGACTCCTCTACAGATGCTTCCAGCGGAACGAATTTGGAACAGTGCGCACCCGCAACAGTTAAAAACCTTGAAGAGTGTGCTCAAACATTAGGCATGGAACCGGATTACCTCTTAAATAAAGGCATGCAAGCAGTGCTACGGATGATTGCACGGAATGGTAACAAAGTAAGTTTCCCCTTAGAAGTCGAGCAAATCGAAAAAGGCTAAGTTTTTCTAATATTTTTTTATTGAGTGACCCATTCGGGTCACTTTTTGTTTATAAATTTATTACTTTTCAGAACTTCTCCTTTTAAGAAATAAGTCGATCATTCACGAATACACTTGATAAAATTCCCAATATCCAAAGAAATCAAACATTATGAATCTCACTCCTTCTCAATTCAGTTTTCAACTCGCGATAATTTTGTTTTTGCTCACCGGCATTTATCTAAATGCTGCCAAAAAAAACAGTGATTCAAATGAAACAGCAAAAACTTCGATTAAAAGTTCGGTAGCGAAAAAAGTTGATCACAAAACAATCAAACCTGAACGCAAAGATATTCGGATCACTCTTACGCTGAAAGGGTATTTTGAAGATCCCGAAGCATTGCCATTTAGCGTGGACACAACGACCTGGAGCGAATTAAAGGTCTTGTCTCCCCCTTCTCACGGAAAACATATCAAAAAGGGCAGTAGTTTACTTACATTAGATTTAGAAAAAATCGAAAAGAAAATAAACGACCTCAAGCATGAAATATCAATATCAGATCTAAATATTCAAATTCTTAAAAACGAACAGAAAAGGGATGAAAGCTTAGCCAAAATTGAACTGTCGAAACTCAACAGAACGGAGAAAAACCTGATCGAGGATATGGAACATTTTAAGAATGTGGAATTACCCTTCGAAAAAAAATCCACAGTAGTTGAACTCAAAAGATACGAAGAGAATCTTTCCTATGCAATGGAAGAATTGAACCAATTAAAGAAGATGTATGAAGCCGATGATTTAACTGAGGAAACGGAAGAAATTATCCTTCAACGAACCCAGAATGAAGTGAACCGAATGAAATTTTCCTTGGAAGGGGCAAAAATTCGAAATGATAAACGTCTGAAACTAGAAATTCCACGATCAGAGGTGGAAAAACTGGATGAGTCTAAAAAGAAAAAACTTTCTTTGCAAACCGATCGGATAATCAAACCGACTGAACTGATAAAAAAGAAGTTTGAACTAAAAAAGATAGAGGAACAAAAAAAGCATCTGACAGAAAATAAAAAGAGATTAGAGAATGATTTAAAAAAAATGAAAGTACTCTCCCCTCTTACTGGGACTCTGATCATTGGGACATTTGATTTAGGCAAATGGTCGGGATCTAAAATATTCGAAACTAAATTAAATAAAGGCGGACTATTAAAACCACACGAGGAGTTTGTCACCATTTGCCCAATTCAAAAATCTCAAGCAAGAATCAAAGTTCCAGAAAAAAACCTTTTGGAAATTGAACAAATCAAAGAAGGCAAAATCATCAGTGGATTAAATCCAGATAAAAAGCTATCAGCCCGCATAACGAAGGTCGGTAAAATTCCCGTTACACCAGAACATTACGATGCAGTGGTTCAATTTGATATTCCAAAAGGCCAAAAGATTCCACACCCCGGAACAACTTGTAGCCTCAAAGTGGTTACCTACGAAAAAAAAGATGCAATTACGCTCCCTCAGGCTTCTGTGTTTAAAGAAGACCATGACCCTGACCAAAAATATGTTTACATCCTTTCTCCTAAAGGAAAACCCATTAAAAAGATTATCGAAACAGGAAAATCCTTTGGAACAAGTATCGAAGTGTTAAATGGAATTCATCCAAGCTCTAAAATCCTAAAAGAAAAACCTGAGGCATAAGTTTTGATTAAAACTTTTTCTCTACTCGCTTAATAAAGTGAAAGTAACCGCTTGGATATCAATTCTGTTTACCTTGCTAGGGGCAACTGTTTTTTCAGAGGAAATAACTCCTCAGAAGGAAAATGGCGAAACAAAGATAAAAGACTCAATTGAACAGGGATCAGCCTTTTTACGAAAAAACCAAAATACAGACGGTTCATGGGGATCTCCTCATCAAACCAAAGGATTAAATATATTTGCCCCAGTACCTGGATCACACCGTGCATTCCGACTGGCAGTCTCTGGATTATCCATCTCTGCATTGCTTGAAAATCAAAAAGACAACCCGGCATACAAAAAAACCATTAATAAAGGAGCAGACTACCTATTAGAAAACCTCTCCAACCTAAGGCGGGCAAGCCCAATGGCGATCTATCATGTATGGTCTCATGCCTATGGAATTCAGGCTCTTGTTCGACTGGTCAATTCTTCTTTTGGTATTGAGGAAAAGGAAAAAATCACAGCCATAATTAAGCAACAAATAACGATGCTTGAAAAATATGAATCTATTGACGGTGGTTGGGGATATTATGATTTTAATGCCCAAACGAAACAACCCTCCGGCTCATCAATTTCTTTTGTTAATGCCACCTGCCTTTTGGCCTTAAAGGAAGCTCAAGATATTGGCATTTCTGTGCCTTCAAAAATGGTCAACAGAGCAATTGATGCTATTGGCAGACAACGCCTTCCAG
>CBFHYW010000091.1:0-4622 GCA_965660135.1 Opitutales bacterium | reverse complement strand
TAATTGTTAAGCATCACTTCATCACATCTTCTATTTTTCCTCACAAGAGGATTCATAAAACATCGCATATAAATTTGCGCGGTTGTTACAAGTTTGGCGCAAAGAGCTATTTTAATTTGATTATTAGGAGTTTTAGAGACTCTTTTACTCGAAAGTATATTACCAAAGTTTTAAGTAACTTTTCACCAATTTACTGTCGCTATAAAATTTTTTTAAAAAAAGATAAATTTCAAAATTATAACGTAAATTTTTGTTAATTGGCGCACATCTGTTACGTGGGAGTGCTAATATAAAATATTATTTTTTGTCTGATCTCACTCTTAAATACTTTAGTAATTTTAAACTCAGATTTCCAAACCTAAACATTATGACTGATAGTAGCACCTTTATACCGGCGAAGAAATCTATACTAATTATTGATGACGAGAAGGATATTTGTGAGTTAATTGAATTTAGGCTAAAGAAGGAAGGTTACCTAGTAAATTGGACTTCCAATCCCCTTGAAGCCATCGGGAAGGCTAGAGATTTTAATCCTGATTTAATCCTGCTAGATATTATGATGCCGGAAATTGATGGCCTTCGTCTTTGCAGTATGATCAAGGTGGACAGTCATTTAAAAAATACCCCCATCATTTTTTTGACAGCAAGAACTGAAGTTGAGGATCGTATAAAGGGTTTTGAGCGTGGAGCAGATGACTACATTACAAAACCTTTTGATAAGAGGGAACTAATTGCTAGGGTTAACGCCATTCTTTCCAGAACTTTAAAGCAAAAAGAGGCTTTACAAGGAAAACTCAAAGCCGGAGGAATTAGTTTGGACCCAGATACGCATATTGTAAAAGTGAATGGAGACCATGTTGAACTAACTAACACTGAATTTAAACTCCTCCATCTTTTAATTGAAAGGACAGGCAGAGTGCAGAGTAGAGAAAATTTACTTATAAATATTTGGAACTATGATTCAGAGATCGAGACAAGAACGGTTGACAATCATATAGGAAGATTACGCTCAAAACTCGGTGATGAAGGGGGATTGCTCAAAACTGTTCGTGGAGTTGGCTATAAAATAGTTGAGGCATTGTAAGTCTTCTGCCAAATACTTCTTAGTATGTGGGGGTTTGGGATAGCACTAGGGTTTTTATTTTTTGTTTATTTATTTGTAAGGCATAAATCTACTCAAAAACAAATTGCGGAAGATTTACTCAAAACAAATAATTCTAACCGAGTAAATACCGATAATGCTGAATTCATTTCAAGAATGGTGGATGGTGCATTACTTATTGATAAAAATCATAAAATTATTTGCTCGAACAATGAAGCAAATCAATTTTTTGGAACTGAAAAATCAATAAATGGGAGAAGATTAGAAGCTATCATTCATTCGGTTGATGTTCTGGAGTTTATTCACCCACTTATATTGCATGGTGAAAAGGGAAAGGCTGAATTTTCTTTTGAGGCGAAAAAGAACACTTACAAAGAATTCGAAGTTGCCGGCTCAGTTTTTTCAGATGATGGAAATGAAAAGGAGATGACCTACCTTTTACTTTTTCGAGACATTACTGAAATGAAAAATATGGAAAAGATGAGAAGAGATTTTGTTTCCAATGCTTCTCATGAATTGAGAACACCAGTCACTTTAATTAAAGGTTTTTCAGAAAGCTTAATGGAGTCAGGAAATGAAATGCCAGAAGGACAAAGGGGTTCTTTTTTGAAGAAAATCTTCAATAACTCCATGCGTTTGCAAACCTTAGTTGATGATTTGTTAAGTATTTCTGAATTGGAGACCAATAAGGGAAGCCTTAATTTATCCAATAATCGATTGTGTGATATAATCAGTGGGGTGGAAGGCTACATTTTTGACAAATCTTATGTTGATTCCTCAAAAATAGTTTTTTCACTGGTGGAGGAGAAGGATTCCTTTCCGATGGATGCTGTTAAAATGAGTATGGCAATTGGTAATTTAATCGATAATGCTTTTAAATACGCAGGTAATACAGATAAAATCGAAGTAAGTACTCGAATAAACGACGATTTATCTGTGATAATTTGTGATGTTAAGGATACTGGAATTGGTATTCCATCGGATGATTTACCGAGAATATTTGAAAGGTTTTATGTTGTAAACAAGGGGCGCTCGCGGGATAAAGGTGGCACTGGACTAGGATTGAGTATTGTTAAGCACATTATCGAGTCTCACAGTGGAACTGTTAGCGTAAAGAGCAAAATTGGTAAAGGAACCACATTTACTTTTACTTTGCCGTTGAAACCCTGATTTTTAATTCATTTTAACAACCCTCGGGTAGCATTTGTTACAAAATTGTTACATTTCTTTCACTTAATGGTAACTCGATTGATGTAGGATTAGGATTTTAAATTTTGTCCATATATTATGAAGCCCTCCTTGTTAATTCTTTTTATCATATCATCCAGCTTGTTTTCTCAAAGCAAAATAGTCGTCAAAGGTTCCGATACATTAGGTGCCAAAATGATTCCAAAACTTGCGGAGGCATATCAAAATAAGTTCCCCTCCACAAAATTCGAAATTGCTGCAGAGGGTTCCTCAACTGGTATTGCTGCGATCATTGACAATACGGCAGATGTTGGAATGTCCAGTCGTGAACTTAAGGGAAAAGAAAAGGCGAGTGCCGGTGCAAATGGAGTTTTTCTATTTAAAACAGTTGTGGCGTCGGATGCAGTGGCTATCATAGTGAACGAAGAAAACCCCTTGAATTCGTTAACTTCCAAGGAGGTAGAGCGAATCTTTACAGGGGATGTTTCCAACTGGAGTTCAGTGGGCGGGCCGAGTGGTAAGATTTCGGTTTACACAAGAAACACTTCTTCTGGGACTTATGCTTTTTTTCAAAAAGTAGCTCTTTCAAGCAGAGATTATGGATCTAGTTCACAAAAACTTGCTGGAAATGAACAAATTGCAACAGAAGTTGCAAAGAACAAATATGGGATAGGCTATGTGGGGCTTGCCTACCTTAAGGCCAAGGGAATTAAGGCGGTAAAATTAAATGGATTTTTTCCGAGCAACGACAGCGTCAATAGCAATGATTACAAATTATCAAGAGGCTTGAACTGTTTTACCAATGGTAAACCAAGTGGAATTACAAAGAAATTTCTTGAATTTTCTTTATCTTCAGAAGGGCAGGAGATTGTGGAAAGTACCGGATTTGTGAAAATTCGGTAGTTTTCAATTTTATGATTAATATCTTCAAGTTTCACTAAAGCTTTTTGAAGTGATTAAACCTGATCAAAAAGATAGATTAATAAAAGCTTTCTTCGGAGGAAATGCCATGATGGCTATTGTTATCCTCGGCTTAATCACACTGTTTTTATTCAAGGAGGGGGTCGAGTTCTTTGGGCAAAACAAGAATGAGTTGGACATCTTTCGACAATCGGGAATGGAGTACGCATCTGTTGTTTCGGATCAACACAATAAGCAAACTTTTATCTTTAGGTATTTTGAAGAAATTCTTGCCAAAGAAACTGAGGCTTATGAACAATCGTTGGAAGGCAAGGCAGGATCAATCGTCAAGATAAGCAAGGATGAATTGAACACATTTTTAGAGTTCATCAAATCATTTCAGGATATTAAGGATTATCTTTTGTTGTATGAAAAAAAAGTGGTTAAACTTGCCGCAGAAACAAAACAATTTCTTAAAATTAAGGAAATTGTTTCTGAGGTTAGGAGTTATGCCACTCAGAAAAATTTACCAAGAGAGGATTTCTCGATAACAGTAGAAGAAATTGAATACAGAAGTTCTTTTACCCATAAGGAATTAGATAGGTGGCAAAATTATTTTCTTCGAAATGAGGAAGAAGAAATTGCTCTTAAAATAGACCCCCGACCTGGGGAAACTTTTGGAGAAGAAAAAATAAATGTTATTAACTATGTTTCGGAAATTAAAAATTCCTACAATTCCGAGTACTTGGATATTGTTACAAGGCAGAATGAAGATTATTCAAGGCTTCTTGAGAGTTTCTCCTATGATTTTATTCTACAGGAATCCGAAATATCTTTCGGAAAAGCAAAGCAGGCATTTCGAGAGTATGTTGAAACTTTGGACAAGTACGAAAGCAGGTTAAAAGAATGGGACCCACAAAAGGACTTTCCTTTTTCCCGGGCGGTGACAAGCTTTGTGCTGGGGAAGGATTGGGTAACTAATAGTGCAAGGCAGGACTGGTTTGGTGTATTACCGCTTTTTACTGGTTCTCTTCTCGTAACCGTGATTGCTCTTTTGTTAGCAATTCCCTTGGGAGTTGGTGCTGCTTTGTATGTAAATCAAATTGCTTCTTCGCGAGAGCAATCTTTTATTAAACCCTGGATTGAGTTTATATCTGCAATTCCATCTGTAGTAATTGGATTCTTTGGAATTGCAGTATTAGGTGGATGGATGGCGGCTTTTTCGGATGAACGCTTGAATTCTCTGACTGCTGGCTGTTTACTCGCTTTAATGGCAGTCCCAACCATTTTTACATTGGCAGAAGATTCTTTAAACAATGTTCCCCGAGCGTTCAAAGAGGCTTCCCTTTCTTTAGGAGCTACTCGATGGCAAACGGCAGTAGGAGTTGTCTTTCCCTGTGCATTATCTGGTATAGTTTCGGCGATCCTTTTG
>CBFHYW010000090.1:0-4652 GCA_965660135.1 Opitutales bacterium | reverse complement strand
CTCTTCTGTTATCAAGATGTAAACCATGAGTATCTCCATACCGGACCGCATCCAACCAATAGCGTGCAACATGCTCTCCATAGTCAAGGCGACCTAAGAGTTTAGAAATAAACCGATCATAGGCTCCGTCTTCGTGATCATTAATAAATTTGTCTAGCTCCTCAGGTTCAGGCGGCAATCCATTGAGGATAAGAGATGCCCGTCTAGCCAATGTCGCCCGATCCGCTTCATCAGCAAAGTCGATTTCAGATTTTTTCAATCCACGGGCTATATAATGATCCACCGGATTACTACCATCTGGGATAACTTCGTTTTTTGTTGGTTTTACAAATGACCAGTGTGGGGCATATTCTGCACCCGAAAGAACCCAGTCTTTAATTAATGACTTCTCTTGTTCCGTTAAAGATTTATCAAAATCCTTTGGAGGCATCGGATCATCCTCGTCTGCAATACGAAAAAGCAGTTCACTTTCCTCCAATTTACTAGGATAAATCGCATGATAGCCTCCCAAATCTTTTTTTGCCAATTCTTCTGTATCTAATCGGACCAAGTCCTGTTTTTGGGTATCAGGGCCATGGCAGGCAAAACATTTGTTAGAAAGTACAGGTAAAACTTCACGAGCGAAATCAACTTTTTTTTTAGCTGAAAAAAGAGAAGCAGTAGAAAAAAATAAAAAAGGGAATATTCGACTAAAGTTCATGAATGGGAGTTCGTTTCTAAAGATTAACTATAAACTTAAACACCAAAAAAAAAAGTATTTAACGATTCTAAGCAAAAATAAACATCTACAAATGCAAATATAATTTTCCAATACCTAAAATATCAGCCCGCTGTTTTACTATCTTGGAGCTTATGCTTCTTAATTATCCATCATTTTTAAATAATACCTATTTCCTAATTGAGGATGTTGTAGATAATAAAGACATTAAACTCCCAATAATTTCTTTCAAAAGCTATTTTTCAAAAGCCAGTTTATGTTTCTTTTACCATTGATTTATTTGTAAAGTCTGACAGTATTAAATCTTTATTCGCTTATTCGTGGACTGGTAAAGATGGTTAAATGTAATTTTCTTAATCACAAATGTTACGAGCGATCTAGGATAATCATAGTAAATAGTAAAATGGAAATATATGTAGGTAATCTACCTTGGTCGACCAGTGACCAAGATTTGGCGGACGCATTTGGTGCGTTCGGAAAAGTTGAAAAGGCTGCGATCATATCTGATCGTGCTTCAGGTCGCTCTAAAGGCTTTGGCTTTGTGACCATGGAAGATAATGAAGAAGGTAACAAAGCTATCGAAGGCATGAATGGCGTAGAGATGGGCGGACGAAACCTTAAAGTAAATGAGGCTCGCCCTCGTGAGGACCGTCCTCCTCGCCAGTCAAACTGGTAAACTTTAATTAAAAAAATCCGCAATTGCGGATTTTTTTTTGCAAACTTAAAAAAAGCTTTTACTTGAGGTTTGCTTGTAATAAAAATTTTCTTCTTGATTTGATTATGAGTAATGAAAAATCGACGACCTTTCTTCAAAGTGTAGACCTTTGCTTTAATCGTGCTGCTTCTGCACTAAAACTACCGAAAGGACTTGCCCGACAAATTCGTACATGTAACGCCATATGCGAAATGAAATTTGGGGTAGAAATACAGGGTGGCTATGAAATATTCACTGGGTGGCGCGCTACGCATAGTGAACATGTGCTACCTGCAAAGGGTGGCATCAGATATGCCCCGTTTGCTGACCAACAAGAAGTTGAAGCCCTTGCCGCTCTCATGACTTATAAATGTTCTATTGTAAGTGTACCCTATGCTGGTTCAAAAGGCGCACTTAAAATCGATCCAAAAAAATATTCGATTCAAGAGTTAGAGCATATCACAAGAAGATTTGCACAGGAACTTGATAAGCGTGGTTTATTAGGCCCTGGAATAAATGTCCCAGCACCAGATATGGGAACCGGGCAAAGAATGATGTCCTGGATTGCTGATGAATACCAAAAACTTCATCCCTCCGATATAAACGCACAAGGTTGCGTGACTGGAAAACCTGTACACTTTGGTGGCGTGGAAGGTCGAGTTGAAGCTACCGGTCGAGGAGTACAATTCGGATTACAGGAGTTTTTCAGAAACCCGGATGATGTACACTCAGCGAAACTCGAAGGTTCTTTGACTGGTAAAAAGATTATCGTACAGGGTTTAGGGAATGTCGGTTATCATGCGGCCAAGTTCCTGCAAGAAGAAGATGGAGCATCTATTATCGCAATTATTGAACGTGACGGTGCAATTATCAATGAAAGTGGACTAGATGTTGAGGAAGTTTCCAAATATAAATCGGAATATGGCAAAGTTGAAGGATTTCCTGATTCTAAATTTGTTAAGAATGGAAAAGATGTGCTTGAACATTCGTGTGATATTCTCATTCCTGCAGCGATGGAAGGGGTAATTACACAAGAAAATGCACCCAGGATTCAGGCTAAAGTAATCGCTGAAGCCGCAAATGGACCAGTTACCTATGAGGGTGATCAAATTTTAAACGAAAAAGGAACCTTTATCATTCCGGATGCATTCTTGAATGCAGGGGGGGTAACCGTGTCATACTTTGAATGGCTTAAAAACTTATCCCATGTTCGCTTTGGTCGTATGGACAGAAGGTTTATCGAAGCACAGGGCCAAAAAATCATCGAAGCGATCGAAAGCGGAATTGGAAAATCTCTCGATCAAACAGCAAAAAATAAATTACTTGAAGGTCCTAGTGAACTTGATCTTGTCCGCTCCGGACTGGAAGACACCATGCGCGTAGCCTACGCGGAAGTGAAAGAACAACAACTTTCAAATAGTAAAATTAACGACCGCCGGACCGCTGCTTATGCACTGGCTATAAGTAAAATTTCAGATATCTACGAAAGTATGTATTTATAATTTATCGTGTGCACCATGTTCACTGATGCAACGGATGAAGATATTGAAGGTGCACATCTTTTGGCCAATCAATGTTTTCATCATTTCCGCAAACTCCCTGGTGAAAAACGAGGAAACTTTCTTCGGTTGATTGCATACGAGGTTGAACAAAATCGAGAAAAATTAATCCGGCTTGCACAAGAAGAGACTAGCTTGGGCTTTCCACGATTGGAGATGGAATTATCAAGAACATCTCACGAACTTCGATTATTTGCAGAGTTGGCTGAAAATAATCAATGGCGAGAATATTCATCCGAGCAAGGCTCTAGTAAATTGCCCCCCAGACCTAGACTTATAAAACAAAATATTCCTATTGGAACTGTTATTGTAATTGGTGCATGCAATTTCCCACTGGCAATTTCAGTTGTAGGTACAGACACTGCCTCCGCTCTAGCAGTTGGGTGTCCAGTTATTGTAAAAGCTCATCCCGAACATCCTCAAACCTGTCAATTCCTTGCTGAGCTAGTACTCCTCGCATCGGAAAATGCTCAAATGCCAAAAGGAGTATTCCAGCTAATTCATGGGCCGAGCCATAGCGTTACTCAAAAGTTAATTTCTCACAAAGATACCGCCTGTGTAGCATTTACCGGATCCCTCAAAGGAGGGACTGCCTTATCGCAAGTTGTAAATAAAAGAGATAATCCTATTCCCTTTCATGCTGAAATGGGAAGCCTTAACCCTGTGATTGCACTACCAGACAAAATTGCCCACCATGCTAAAAAACTTGCTTTAAATTATGTTCGGGCAGTTAATTTGTTTTCCGGTCAAATGTGTACCAAACCCGGAGCATTGATTATCCTAAAATCTAACGCAAATAATTCATTTAAAGAATTTATTAGAGACGCTGTTGCACTCCAAAGCATTACTCCCATGCTAAGTGAGGGAATTTACAAGAATTACGAAAAATCCTTCAAGGCACTGAAAGGTGAACTTCCTCTTTTAGCAACGAATGAAAAGGTTCAAAATAAAATTAAAAACCCTGCATACTGTAGAATCTTTGAGTTGAATTTTATTCAATTTATTAATAACCCTGAATTGAGAGCCGAAGCATTTGGGCCTACATCGCTCCTAATCGAATGCAAAAACGAAAAGGAGCTTATTCAAGCTATCGAATCGTTTGAAGGTAACTTAACTGGGAGTATTCATTCATTGACTAATGATCAAGCTACATGTCAAAAAATAATTCCTCTTCTAGAGTCGAAAGTAGGTCGATTATTGTGGAATGAATTTCCTCCTGGTGTTACTCCAGGAATAGCAACTCACCACGGAGGACCCTGGCCAGCAACCACCGACTCTCGCCACACATCAATAGGTAAAAATGCATACCGTAGGTTCGTTCGCCCTATCTGCAAACAAGGATTCCCCCAACAAAGTATCTAGCTTACATGCCTCAATGCATCAACTGGATTCATTTCAGCAGCTTTGCGGGCAGGATAAATACCAAATAAAACTCCGGTTAATACGGCAGTCATAAAAACTAAAGGCAGTGACCATATAACCAACTCCGGAGTCATATTTTTCATAGAGGGTGGAAAAGATTCAAAAATGGAAGGGGTAAAATCTTCAATCAAGCCTAGTCCTAATTTGTAAGCAGGCTCACATAAAAATCCGGCAGCAATTCCAAGAATTCCACCCAATCCAGTTAGTGCCATAGTTTCTATTAGGAATTGAAGCGTAATATCTCCCTTTCTCGCTCCCA
>CBFHYW010000089.1:0-4757 GCA_965660135.1 Opitutales bacterium | reverse complement strand
TATGCGGATATTGGCCCATTTGGAGCGAAGGACTACCCGACCCCGAATCTCGATCGAATGGCAAGAGAGGGGAGAAAATTCACCGACTTTTATGTTACCCAAGCAGTCTGTTCGGCATCCCGCGCCGGTTTACTCACCGGATGCTATAATGTGCGTATTGGTATCCTCGGAGCCTTAGGACCCAAGTCAAATATTGGAATAAACCCGAATGAAGTGACTATTGCTGAAATCTGTAAACAAAAAGGTTATGCGACCGGATGTTTCGGAAAATGGCACTTGGGGCACCATAAAAAGTTTCTTCCCAAACAACACGGGTTTGATGAATACTTTGGTCTACCCTATTCCAATGACATGTGGCCCTACCATCCTGGCGTTCTCCATCTATCTATGGAAGAACGCTTAAAAAAATGGCCTCACTTGCCATTGATTGATGGAAACAAGGTAATCAATCCAAGGGTTTCTGGAAAAGATCAGGAGCAACTGACTAAGCAATATACTGAAAGAGCGGTTTCCTTTATTGAGAAAAATAAAGACAAGCCATTTTTTGCCTATATTCCCCACAGTATGGTTCATGTCCCCCTTTATGTTTCCGAAAAGTTTAAGGGGAAAAGTGGAGCGGGATTATTTGGAGATGTAATGATGGAAGTGGACTGGTCAGTGGGAGAGATCATGAAAACTCTTCGCAAACATAAGCTGGAGAAAAATACTTTATTCCTCTTTACCTCTGATAATGGCCCCTGGCTTAATTACGGTGATCATGCAGGTTCAGCAGCACCACTACGCGAAGGAAAAGGTACAATGTTTGACGGTGGGTGCCGGGAACCTACTCTTGCCTGGTGGCCCGGAAAAATCCCTGCCAATTCGGTCTGTAAAGAACCAGCCATGACCATTGATCTTTTACCCACAATTACAAAGATGATCGGAGCCAAATTACCGGGGCATAAGATTGATGGTAAAAATATCCTTCCTCTGATGATACGCGATGATGCCAAGTCTCCTCAAAAAGCATATTTCTTTTACTACGGCAACCAACTACAGGCAGTCAGGCAGGGTAAATGGAAATTACACTTCCCCCACGGCTATCGAACCATGGCAGGCAAACCCGGGGGTACCGGGGGCATTCCAACCAGCTACTCGCAGGCCAAAATTGACTTGGCTCTTTTTAATTTGGAACAAGACATCGGGGAAACCAAAAATTTAATTTCCGAGTTTCCTGAAATCGCCCAAAGCCTCTCTGGTTTGGGTAAGAGTTTTGAACAGAAATTAAAAAAAACAAAACGGCCAGTAGGAAAATTATAAAAATATCTCTTATTTCCAAAGCAGATGGCTCATATCCAATATTTGCTGCTGACAATTTCAGTATTTCTCCTTCTGGGCTGTGCCCCTGAAATGGATGATGTTATACAAGAATGGAGAGATAAAGGATGGGATAAAGTAAGCACGCTTGGAGTAGTGGATAAATTTAACAGACATAGCTTGCTCATGAGCGAAAAAGCTCAAGCGATCGAGGCATCCTGGATCGTGAACGGGAGAAGAAAGACCAAGCTTTATGACCAAGAAACTTATCATTTCCTAGTCCTACGTTTTTTTTGTAAAAATAATGACGAATTCGCGGTCGTCATGAGAAAAAGAAAATAAAAAAGGCGATGGATTTCTCCACCGCCTTTAAAGCTAAACTTTACGAAAATATTAAGACAACGCTTCTTTCGTTGTTTTAATAATAACAGCGGCGATTTTGTAAGGATCACCATTCGATGCAGGACGACGGTCTTCGAGACGACCCTTCCAGCCATCCTGGATCGTTCCAACTGGAATTCGAATAGATGCACCACGATCGGACACTCCATAGCTAAACTTATCGATTGACTGAGTTTCATGTGCTCCGGTGAGTCTTTGGTTATTTTCAGCACCATAAACATTGATGTGACGATCAATGTTCTTACCGAACTCTTCACAAATTTGTTTAAATAGTTCCTCGCCACCTGTATCACGCATAGCACCATTTGAAAAATTAGCATGCATACCTGACCCGTTCCAATCTCCCTTTACTGGTTTTGGATGAAGATCGATCACCAAGTCATAAGTTTCTGCGGTGCGTTCAAGAAGGTAACGGGCAAGCCAAATTTGATCTCCCGCAGAAGCGGCACCTTTGGCAAAAATTTGATATTCCCACTGCCCCATCATTACCTCTGCATTGATCCCTTCTACATTAAGACCAGCTTCGAGGCACAAATGGAGGTGTTCGTCCACTAAGTCACGCCCTTTGGTATTATTGGCACCAACTGAAGTGTAGTACGGCCCTTGTGGCCCGGGGAAACCATCTTTAGGAAAACCCAAAGGTAAATTGGTGTCAGGATCGATCAGCGTATATTCCTGTTCGAATCCGAACCAAAAGTCATCGTCATCATCATTAATTAATGCACGTCCGTTCGATTCATGGGGGGTACCGTCTCCATTGAGAACCTCACACATTACAAGCCATCCATTACCACCGAATCGATCGGGATCTGGATAAACTGCAACCGGTTCTAAGAGACAATCAGAAGAATCGCCGGTGGCTTGCTCAGTGGAAGAACCGTCAAATGACCATTGCTTCGTGTCTTCAAGCTTTCCGCTGTAATCTTCAACGATTAACGTTTTACTGCGCAGGCTCTGCGTGGGCTGGTAGCCGTCGAGCCAGATGTATTCTAGTTTATGCTTACTCATAGATTTAATTAGATAGGGAAGCCCTCACGGGCATGAAATCCTTTGTAAAAAGGAAAGGTGCAAAAGGAGTTAGCAAAACGAATGCCAAAGATAAATGCACGCTAAAAAAGTAAATTATTTTTACTTTCAAATGATTTATCAAAAATTAGTTGAAGGATGGATTATCAGGGCAATCAACTAAAAGGCGCAATTCATCGTTAATCGAACCCACGGTTTTCTTCCAAATTTTCTTTTTTTCCTTCATTTGAGAAAAAAGTTGATGATCCAAGGAAGAAACAAGCCAGGCATCCTGCTCAATCTCTTCTTCCAATTGACCCGGTGACCATCCTGAGTGCCCCAAGAAACATGCGATTTCAATCGCATTATTATCCCGTCTCAATGACTCTGCTTTTTCTAGGTCGATGCCAAAGTACAATTTAAAAGAGGTGGGCGAATCTAACCATTCCCACGCAGCGACAATTAATTTCTCCTGCTCAACTGGACCACCTTCAAAAACTGGAACCTTCGAAAAAGATTCATATTGAAAGGATGTGTCCAACTGACCAAGTGTTTGGCCTAGAGGACGGTTGAGAATTACTCCTAAAGTTCCCTGTTCATCTGAATGAGCTGAAATGAATAGAATGCTTTGAAGGAAATTCGGGTCAAGCAAAGTAGGGTGCGACAGAAGAATACTGCCTGACAAACTAGTTGGAGTCTTGAATCTTTGCGTGAGGTTCAAAAGCTTAAGTGGTTTACATTAACATCGAGGCAAAAATTAAAATTGCAAGAAGAAGTTAAAAAACTCTCAACTTGCAACTTCGATATTTTCTTCTGCACTAATGTTAACTGATGGTGTAGGAGACTTTTCCGATGAAAGGTCTTCTTTCACTTGTCCAGGTACTTCAGGCGGTGCAGTTGCTTCTGCATCTCCCCACTGCTCCTCATAAAGAGCTTTCAAATGGGTAAAGATCTCAACAACCGATTCATCGCCTTCTATTTCGAACAGTTTCAGGATCAATTCCTTATTGTTCTTTAGTTGTAGTCTTTTCCCCAGAGTTTCCATCCCCCTGTAACTATTTATAATTTCCCTGGCCTCTTCCTGCTTTGCAAGAATCCGCTTTGCTTCCCGATAAGTAATACTCATAATAATTATTTAGATTGCTTCGAAGCGAAAACGTTCGAAGTGATTTGTAATCTCTTGTAACTTTAACGAAACAAGTCCCATGTGATAAGTTTTAGAAGATGGATCACTTAGGCTCGATTAAAAAGAGCATTTTGTGAATAAGTTTTTCAATTTCCCTCAATATTCATTTATAAAAACAACTTTCAAATAAAATTTAACTACTATAATACCCAAAAGATAAGTTTTACAGAAAGGAAATGATCTTTGAATATGTTAAGCATGAAATTTTCCTTTTTCCAAATTCTTATTCTCGGGTTTTCAACTTTTCTATATTTTCCTAAACAAAGCTACGCCCAAGAAGATTTATACTCTAAAATATCACCTAGTTGCTTAGAAATTCTTGTCGGAGGAAGGTTGGATGGTTCAGGAGTTATCGTAGACGAAAAGGGTTTAGTAATGACTGCCTTGCATGTAATCAGAAGTAAACCTGAAAAAATTGAAGCTCTTTCCCGTAGTCTAGGAAGATTAAAACTTAAAGTAGTTGCAACAAATCGTGGAAGTGACCTCGCACTTCTTTCATTGCCCAAAAAGAAGGAGGGATATCCAAAACTAACTCTTGCTGAATCCGTTCCTGTTGAAGGAACACAAGTTTTTTTAATAGGGTCGCCTATTTTCCGGCACCACCTCCTCCTCACAGGTTCAGTTGCAAGACGAAAAGAAAGCTTTTCCTGGTATGATCATGCGTTCACTAAGACCTTCCCCATCACTGGGATTTCTGCACCGGGAACCTCTGGAGGACCATGGGTCAACAAGAATGGAGAAATCTTTGCCATTCAAGTTGCCGGAGTAACAACCGAAACCGGGCATCAGGGAGTAAATTCAGCTGTTGGCCTGCCTTCGATTAAATCATTAATTGAAAAACGAAAAACAGTTACCATGCCAACTATAC
>CBFHYW010000088.1:0-4942 GCA_965660135.1 Opitutales bacterium | reverse complement strand
ATTTGGAGTGATCGCATCTGGATGCCCATATGCACCAAGAACCGGACTCATATCTTCAGCAGTAATCCAGAGAACATTGGGTTGATTTGGGTAGAGTAGGGAGTAGGAAGTTAAAAAAAGTAATAAAAGAAGAAATTTCATCTACCAAGCTTAGCGGAATGAAAAAAGTATCCGCAACACTGATTTTTGTTAATTTACTTGTTTTTTTAAAATAAATAAATTGGTTATTTCTTATGATTTTTTTGCACTTTTAAAATAATGGTTTTGTAAAATTTACATTTTATTAATGTAAATACTTGACTTTTATAACTTATTATAAGTATTTTTTTGATTTAATATTTATAATTGAAAAATGAACTTAATTACTGATAATAGTGAGAGACTTTCACGCATATTTAGGGAGGATTTCTCTTCTCTTGTGCTTCTGCCTAAAATTGAGAAGTTAATAAATAAACAGGATCCAACATTGGAGGATGTGCTTGGATTATGTTCTCATAATGATTCTTTGTTTGAAAAGTTAACGCGACGAGGAGGATTTAATAGTGATGGGGATGGTTTTGCGAAAGAAATTCTTTTTAAAAAAGGATTAAGTTTTTTGAAAAGTCTCGCAATCCGAACCATGAATCAAGAGATTTTTGAACTGCCAATTAAGTTACATGGAGTGAGTGAATCAATTTTGAAAAGAAGATCTATTGTATTAGCTCGTTTCATTAAACATTTCGCTGATTTACTAGATTTAAATCCAGATGATGCTTATCTTTGTGGTTTATTCTTTAACTTTAGTCATGTTTCATTCGAGAAACTTGCTGAAAGTCAAATACTTGAAGTCGCTGATTATGATAGTTTAAAGATTGATTGTGCTTATTGGACTTCACAAGCTATGCGAGAAATCGGGTTTGAGGAAACTATTACATCTTTTATTAGCGACTCTTTTAAGGATTTCTATTCGACTACATTCCCTTTTGCTCAAGCATTAGCTCGAATTGGAAATGGACTACTGATTGAGACTGAGGTAGGTGTAAATGCTTTAATAGGTCGAGGTTCCAAGATTGATCGAGATTTACTTGACGCTACAGGTTTGAGCCCTCGGGAAATCGTTGCCGTGCTAAAGGATTTAACCCGTGCCTATAAGGGTGGTGTCAATAATCAATAAATTTTCAGCTTCAATTTTGGCCTTTATTGGTTAACTTCGCCCGAATGCTAAGCCGTTTATTCTTTTTATTATATAAAATTTAAACTTAAATTTGCATTTTACTTTTAAGTATGTATTTATACTAAGTATGAAATTTGCATATTTAATTCAATTGTTTCGGGCCGCCGGTCATTTTCTCATATTTTTTTGTTCTACAACTTTGTATTCCAATACACTGTTGGATTGTTGCGGTCTACTTGTTGGTCAGGTAGTTGACTATACTCCACCTGCTTCAGTTCCAATTGCACGCCAGGTGAAACCAGTTCGTCATAACCCAGTAGTAGAAAAACCACCTAGAATAGAAGCTGTTATTCGACCCACTAAAAAGGAATTGGCAATTGAGAAAATTGTGAAAGCACGAACTGAAAGACAAAAGCAAATCTTGAAACCTGTCAGGCAACCGGTAATCCAAGCTGTAAATAAAAATAAGGCGATTATTGATTGTCTTAAAAAGAAACTGGGTCGATCGATAAACAATCCCCCTGTTTCGTCAACAGCACCAGCAATGTTTTATTATGCCCCACGGATGAAGAGCATACGGGTTACCTCTCCTCCGAACATCGATGGTTGGGAAAGAAGTTTACGAGAGGAAATGAGATTAAAAGGCCGTTCTAGGCATACGGTCGGTCGGTTGCTTGCCCGAATACAAAATTATTATGAAGATCCAACGATTGAGGCATCGGATTACGCACCAGGTAATGAAGGATATAAAACCAGTTCTGGAACCCTTAAACTTGCTGAGTCCCGAATTCGAAGGTCCGTGGAATCTATGACCGAGTTTTATAAAAAATCTAAGAATATAGAGATGGATAACAGCAAGTTAACCAACGGCGGGGAAATGATGAGGGGCAAATTAGCTTTTATCAATACACAGCTTGATAAAATTGGTAAGGAGCGAGTTAGTATGGAGGATCTTCGAGAGATTGTGGGTTTGAAATTAAGCCCGCCCTCAGTGAAACCTGAAATTGCGAAGGCTTTACCTAAAGTAGACCGTCTTGGTCCGGTTGTGCCAATTCCTGAAATTGCTCAACTTGTTCCACTTCCCAAAGAGGTGGAAGGAATAAATGGAATGAAAAAAGTTAACATCGAAGGCAATGACTTAGTGGAAGCAAAAATCGAACAATTATATCAAAAATTTGCGACTTGGTTGGCGGATAACGGCAAAACTTTTCCTTCTCTCGATCCGGAAGTCGATACTTTAACGCTTAGCTACTTTGAACAAGTGAATGAAGAGCTTCGTAAACTCGGAAATTTTGAAAAAATGAACATTTTTCGCGAAAAGACTTTGGCTTATCTCGATGAAATTTTGGATGATCGTGGACAGGATTTTATTCCAGTCGACCAAAAACCTAAATTGATTAAACCCATCATTCCAGAAGAGGACGACCCCCTTTTTCGCGGAAAAAATTCCAGTTCTTATATTCATCTAGCAAGCTTGCCCGGAAGAGTAATACCAGTTGAAGATCAAGACTCCCCCTTGAACCCTCAATTACTTAATGCTTTGACTCATTCAGAGCGGACAGAGTTTGATAAACTAGGGAATAAGCGAGTATTTCGCGTGATGGATAACCTTCCGGGGAAAGTAGTTTATTAAAATTTGCAATTCTAGGTTATGGTTATGGTCCAAAGGATCCTGACTTATATTTTGCTTAACCTGTACGATCTAATTTATCCTCCTGTTCATCTGCCGTTTCGACTAAGCCAAGTTCCTCCTGTTTTGTATTCTGCTGCTCTTCAAAATTAGCAAAAGAAGGGGGTAATTCCTTTTTTGTCTGGATGCCCATTTTTCGCAATTTTTCTACTTGTCCGATAAGGTGGCCGTTTCCGGTGGATAATTGGCCAACAGCGTTTTGGTGGGCGAGGGTTGCTTTTCCAAGTGCTTTTCCAATATCTTCGATACTGGTCAGGAATCCGATGAATTTATCGTATAGTAAACCTGCCCGTTTAGCCACATCGCGTGCATGCTTATTTTGTTTTTCAAGTTTCCATAGATTCGCCACAGTTTTAATTGTTGCCATGAGGGTAGAGGATGTGACCAGAATGATCTTTTTTTCGAATGCATACTGGTACAGTTCAGGATCCTCGGTCAAAGCTGCACCAAAAGCCGGTTCAATAGGTATGAACATCAAGACAAAGTCCAAAGTGTTTAACTCCTCAATCGCTGAATAATCTTTAGCGGAGAGTTCATCAATATGTTTTTTAATTGATTGCAGATGGTCCTTCATTGCAGTCGTTCTCGAAGCTTCATCTTTGCATGAGTAAGAACGTTCATATGCGGTAAGGGAGACCTTGGAGTCGACAATAATCTGCCTGTCCTCAGGTAAGAAAATAATTGCATCCGGTCGCTGGCGATCAAAGGTTTCCTGCATGGAAAACTCCTGTCCTTTAACCAACCCAGAGGCCTCAAGGGTCCGCTCAAGTATAAATTCTCCCCAGTCGCCTTGTTTTTTGGAATCTCCTTTAAGAGCGGAAGTCAGGTTTTGTGCATCCATGCTTAGTTGCGCCTGAGCGTTTTTTAAGCCTTCCAGGTATTCCCGAAGAGCAGAGTGCTGGGACGTTTCTTTTTCATGTAAATCCTCCACTTTTTTTCTGAAATTTCGGATATCCTTGTCCAAGGGTTCGAGTACGGTCTTGAGATTTTGCTTATTTGCCTCAGTGAATTTGGCACTCTTTTGGTCGAGGATTTTGTTAGCAAGATTTTCAAAGCGTTCCTGCATTTGCTTATGGGCATTTTCCTGATCTTTAAGCTGATCCTCTAATCGTCGATTTAAATCCTCGTTTTTGGTTAATGATTCAATTTTATCCTTTTCTGCATTCTTTACCTGTTCGCGTAGTTCAGATTCAAGTTTTACAGCCTGTTGGATTTCTTCTTTTTGCAAGCGATTTTCTGTGGCAAGAGAATGGGTGGAATTTTCTAATTCCCTAATTTGATCATTTAGTTTTGATATGTGGGCATCTGCTCCTCCCTTATTTTTAAGAATGAACCAAATTAAGCCACCGAAGCCAATACAAAGTCCCACTAATCCACTAATTATTGCATCCATATATTCCACAGATCCAACTTGAAGAAAGAGCCGGGTTCTTGCAAGCCTTGCTACACCATGGGGTCGTTCGTGTTCTCACCACTGCGAGTTACCCTCGAACCGTACACTGCATCACTCCACATGTTGTCATCGCGGGGGCTAAAAGCCCGAGTCGATCCACTGTGATCTGAGAAACGACCCGCATTGTCCGAACACGAACATTTCATACAGCGTATTAGTTTTCAAATACATCGTTGCCTTCACCTAGTAGCAAAAAGAGATGGGCCAGAGTGTGAAACCTATAAAACTTTAATAAGATAAGGAAGTGACATAGCTGCGAAGAATACAGCTATGGCAAAAAACCATCTAAATTCAGAAGCGAAGAAATTCATACAAACAGCACTGGCAATAATCTTGAAAATCTCAAATTAGAGAAACCAAGAAAAAAAATTATTTTTGGGTAGATTTTATCGATCGTACTTTGAGGGTGACGAAAGTATGAATATTTTGTAGGGTATTATTTCACTTTTTTTATTATGCATAAGTTAGTATTACTTCGACACGGCGAGAGTCAGTGGAATTTAGAAAACCGTTTCACCGGTTGGCACGATGTCAACCTGACTGAACAGGGCGAGCGTGAGGGTAGGGAAGCCGGTCGCCTGCTCAAAGCTGAGGGTTTTGAGTTTGATATGGCTTACTGTTCCGTTTTGACCCGGGCAATTAGAAC
>CBFHYW010000087.1:0-5109 GCA_965660135.1 Opitutales bacterium | reverse complement strand
CAAGCAGGAAGAAAACCCGCGTTACCAAGGAAGAGATGTTGCAGTTTATCGTGCAATGTTGAATCAATCAATGTGCTTACTGGGTTCTGCAACTCCATCTTTGGAGACTTTACATAATGTGGAAACCAAAAAATATTCGAGGAGTATTCTCTCCAAAAGAATTGATGGAAGGGAATTACCATTAGTTCATTTGATCGATATGCGAAAGGAAGCACAGAGAGAAAAGTTTCCCCCCATTCTATCTCAGCCCTTGGTTGAAGCATTAAGAGACAGATACTACAAGCGTGAGCAAAGCATACTATTTCTTAATAGAAGAGGCTTTAACACAACCATGCTTTGTACAGATTGTGGCCATGTGGAGCAATGTAAGGATTGTAGTATTTCTATGACTTTTCACAGAACGGATGGTTATTTAAGATGTCATTTATGTGGTTACCGAAAACCAGCCCCTCGTTTTTGCCCTAAATGCAGATCGTTTGAGATTCTAAAAAAAGGGCATGGCACCCAACGGATTGAAGATATTACAGAGTCCCTGCTCCCTCGAAAAGCTGTGATTCAGAGGATTGATGCAGATATGATGAGTAAGAAAAATTTATTTCGACAAACATTAGATGAATTTAGAAAAGGTAAAATTGACATCCTTGTCGGGACCCAAATGATTGCGAAGGGGCTAGACTTTCCAAACGTAACCTTAGTTGGAGTAATCGATGCCGATTTGCCTTTACGAATGGAGGACTTTCGTGCATCAGAGAGAGCCTTCCAACTACTCACTCAAGTTTCAGGTAGGGCAGGGCGCGGCGACCGGGCAGGTGAAGTGTATATTCAGACTTATGCACCACATGCATCGTCTATTCAATTCTCAAGAAAGGGAGATGTTTCTGGTTTCGTTGAAGAGGAAATGGAAATGCGGAAAGAATTTGAATACCCACCTTATCGACACTTAGTCAGGCATGTTTTTCGTGGGCGAAGCGAGGAAAAAACTTCTTTTTATGCTGAGCAATGGGGTAAAGTTTTAGAAAATAATCCAATCCGGGGCCTTGAAGTAAAAGGCCCAGCTGCTGCCCCGCTGGAAAAAATTAAAGGATACTATCGATTTCACCTTTTTTACTTCACTCACAATGTCACAAGTTTCCTTAAAGGTTTTGGCGAAAGGAGGAAGAAGTTTCCCTTAGACAAAGAGGTACATGACATTCTTGATGTTGATGCACAGCAAATCAGTTAAAAATACTAGCAATTTTCAAGATAAAATTCGCCCGACCAGCAATGACTAGAATTATTTTAACGGAGTATTTATACGGAGCATACTAGCCACTCCAACTGGATGGTTTCGAGTCAACAAAATGCCTGACCCTGCAGGCACCAAGACATCGTTAAAGGGAGCATTTCCAGCACCAAACCTTCGCCATCCTCCTGAGTGTATAAATACTTTAGGGGCACTAGTATAACCGTAACCAGAATCTATGAGACTAATTGACTGAACAGACGAATTCGCTACATGAGCAATTCCATAGGCTCCCTTTCCTCCTCCGCCAACAAAAGATACATAAGCATTAGTCGTGTAACCCAAACCATTACTTCCAGTTTTCCAATTCGCAGGAGTAATAAAATCGCAATTTCCAATTTTCCCTAATAATTCAAATGTGTTTACTGTAGGGTTTACAACTTCGAAAAAACCATTCGCTGCAGAAGAAATAACCAAGCCACTACCTGTACTGACAACATTCCCATCTTCATCCACCTGTTGCTTAGCATCATTAGTTTTGTACCCATAGGCATTGGAGAGCTTAACCATAAACCCTTCCCTCAATGAATGATTTGCTGAGGTAACCACGATATTTCCAGAACTTGGATTCGTCATACCAGAAATAACACCTGTACTCATTGATAAATCTTGTAGAGTTATTGCCGCAGCCGCGCCAGTTCCTCTCCTTGCCGTAACCGAAGCGACCTCAGTAATTCCCATATTACTACCATCGTGCCAATAAGAATTCCAGACACCATTTTTTAGAATATGAACATTATCTGCATTTGCTTGATTTACTGAGGCAAGCCATTTTGAGGATGCAGTGCTATTGTCATCCGTAATATTAATTGAAGCAATAAGATCTGAAAGCATAACATCAACGCCAAAAGGATTATTCATTAAAAACCTTTCTCCAGTTGCAGGAATTTTAACGAAACTATTCTGCGTATGAGCACCTCCAAAAAGAAACAACTCTAAAGGAGATGCTGTACGGCGGGCTAAAATAAATGATTCATCTGGGTAAATGATTGTTTCCGACATGTCTGCACTTGATCCATTTGTATCCTTCCATGAATTTCCATCATAAAAATAAGAACGGTAATCACTTACAGTACCATTTTGTTGATCTGGTGATTTGATTAAATAAATGTAATCAGCAACTGATGAGTTTCCCTCCTGCAACTGTGTAGATGAGTAACCGAAAAGAGATCCGAGTGTCCAAGCCTCAAAAACTTCGACCATTGCATTTAATTTGAACACTGTACTCAAATCATCCCCGAGAGAATTACTGAGGGACAAAGTATCGCCTGTATTGGAAAGGATTCTGTAAAACTTACCCTCGTTGGGGCTACCTGATTCTACACAACGCAAAAAGTGGACTCCCCCTTCAATTTCAACTTTAGGTATGGATTGATAACCTTTACCTGAATAGTTAGCATCAAGTATGATCGAAGTTACAGAACCGGAACTGACAGTGGAAGTAGCATAAGCTGGTTCGTAATTAAGGGCGGACATATTTCCCTCAGATGGTAAAGATATTCGGATTTCAGGCTTAACCAAATATCCATCACCTGGATAATCCAAGATGACACTAGCAATAGATTGATTTGAATCTAAAACTGCATGTGCTCGTGCTTTTATCGTTGCAAGCATACTATTCTTGAAAGGCCAACTAAGAAGCGTCGGGTCAAGTAAGTCTGGAACACGATCAAACACAATATCATTTCCACTTACCTGTTTAACTTGCCCTCGAAATACAACAGTACTTTTAAGACCTGCTGCAGCAATTGTGTAACTTGGAGAACTTGTTGTACCAGGGGGCAATAAGATTGATAATGAGCCAACTGGTTTACTAATTTCCCCTGACTCTCCAAAGAGAGCGAGCGAAAAAGTAAAACCTAATAAAAGTACAACAACTTTAATAAAACTGCAATTATAAGAACACATGGCAAAATAAGAAATCTTCTCTAACTAAAAGATGCTACTCTTTGATAAAGAAAGCAAAGCGAAATTTAATTTTTCTATTAATGAATTTGAGAGTTCGAAATCCTTTACCTCATAGAATTTACAGGTTAACAATAAACTTGAGCAATGAAAGTTTTCGTATTCTTAACCATTACCTTACTGATAATTTCAACACAACCTTCATGTTTTGCTGAAACACCAAAGGTTAATTTCCAAAATAAGATACACCAGTATCTGGAACTTAGTCCCCAAGATCCATTCTCTTCTTTCAAGATTAGACTAGAGAACGGAGAGATTAAACTTAATTTTGATTCTGAAATTAAGTATCTCGAATCTTTGTTGTCAGAGTTATCAATAAGTCCATCTTCACAATTGTTGGTTTATTCAACGACAAGCTTACAACTTAGTCGTATCTCACCTTATAATCCGAGGGCAATTTACTTTACGGATGATATCTATATTGGTTATGTCCCTGGCGGCCAAATAGAAGTAATTGGAATTGACCCCCAATTGGGCGCCATCCCTTACATATTCAATCTACCCAAATCGGATGATTTAAAGCACCCCACCATTTACAGATCAAAGAGATGCATGAAATGTCATGCATCTCATGAGATAGGAGGCGCACCTGGCCTGCTTGTTAGTTCGGTTGTCGCTGGTCCCGGTGGAGGGACTATCGATAGATTTCGCAAACAAGATTTTGGCCATGGGGTATCATTTAACCAACGCTTTGGTGGGTGGCATATCACCGGAGAGCATCCATTTAATAAATCATGGGCAAACCAAACGGGTATGATGATCAACAATAAGGTTCACAAAGTAGCGAATCCTCCGGGGAAATATTTTTCATGGAACAAATATTTAACAAATGAAAGCCATATTGTACCCCACCTCATATTTGAACATCAAATTGGATTTATTAATCGATGTATTTCTACCACTTACCGCTTTCGAGAGCTACAACTTCGCTCCGAACAGCCTCATTTTAGACAACATGAAAATAAATTTATTGAATCTGAGACAAACTCACTTCTCTCGTATATTTTATTTCAGAATGAAGCACAATTGCCTCCCAATCAAATTAACAAAGAAACCAAATTCATTGTTGATTTTGAGAAAACTGAAAAATCAAACTTAGGTTCAACACAGTTAAGAAAGTTGAATTTAAAAAACAGATTATTTGAAAATCGCTGTAGTTATATGATTTTCTCTTCCTCGTTCAGAGGGCTTCCAGGCGTAATTAAAAAGTCGCTCTTTCATAAACTAAAGGTGGTTTTATCCGCTAAGCAAAGTGAACTACCATCTGAATATTCTTATCTAAAGGAAGATGAGAGAGTAAAAATTTTATCAATCTTATCCCAATCTTTTCAAGGGTTCCCTAATTCATAAAAAAAGGCGTCCTAAGACGCCTCTTTTTAAATCTGCAAAAAGGTCTACTTTTTAGCAAGCTCAGCACCAGCTCGCTTCCACCCCGAAATTCCTGCAGATAAATGCTTAATATTCTTGTAACCTAACTTGGCTGCAGCATCTGCTCCGCGCTTGTAAGCACGACACCCTGGACCACCACAGTAAGATACGACAAGTGTGCTTTTGTCTTTTGGTAAAGATTTAGCAAGGCTTTTCCCTGAGGAGGAAAAGTCTATGGCTGTGGGAATATGCCCCTTCTTATAGGACCGTGCTCCATTAACATCAATTACAGCAACTTTTCCATTTTTGATAGCTTTTTGTAATTCATTTATACTGATGTCGGGGTATTCACCTGCAAAAAGAGATGACGCAAAGAGAGTGACAAGAAACAGAGTAATAATTTTTTTCATAATGATTATATAATTGATTAGAAATGAATTAACATAATTCTAATTCTAATTCTTCATAGCAACCAAGAAAATACATAAATATAC
>CBFHYW010000086.1:0-5296 GCA_965660135.1 Opitutales bacterium | reverse complement strand
GCCGGTAAGAAAGATTTCTTTTTTGTCCCCTTTGTCAAAAACTAAGTTTCGGTTCACATCGATATATTTAATAATGTGGGGGGTCTGGGATACATAGATCACATTATCGATCACCCCGATCCCCATAGGTGCGACCAGTTCGGGATCTTGAATAAAAACAGTAGATTTATCCGCGATTCCATCCAAATTGGTATCCTCCAGAACGACCACACGGTCGCCCTCTTTTCGGGTATTACTCCTGCGATAATTTACTCCCTCCGTAACCCAAATCCGACCGAAAGCATCCACATCCATATTTGTTGGATTATACAAGAACGGAGATTCTGCCCAGAGACTTACTTCTAACTCAGGATCTTGGACTTTTAAATCATGAATGACCGTCTTCGCAACCACAGGGCAATAGAAGAAATACAAAAATAGTAGAGCTATTCTAAAGGGAGACTTGCAAATTAGCATAAAGCTACAATATCAATCTCAAGCTTCTGAACAAATACTATATTTACAAAATATTAATTATTTACCTAGCCCTCGAAAAGACCCAGTAAAATAATCGTAGAAAAATTTAGTTTCTTCCTCGTTCATGTAATATAACCAGTTTGTCGTTTTATTAGACCAAATGAAAGGCCAAAGATTGGAACCACTCCATAGCCAGCCTTCATTTTGTATCCACATCCATAGCCCTTGTAAGTCGCTCTCAACAAGATAAACCCATCCGAATTTCAAATGATAAATCCACCCTGATGAAAAAGGCATAAACTGACCTAACCAGTTTTGATAAAAGCCATTTCCTATACTATCTGCACCCGACCACCAATAAATATCGGGACTTGCTGTAGTGCTACCTGATATAGTTACATTTCTTTTTACGGTCTCGGAAACATTACCTGCAATATCTACCACCGAGTAAATCATCTCATATGTACCTACTTTCGATGAATTTACATCTCCAGTAATGGTTACCCTAAACTGCATATCTCCAAAAGCATTATCCGAAGCCTTATAACCAGACTCTACATATATTTCTCCAAGTTTAAGATTTATATTGGATGAACCGAGAAGTTCAATCTTTGGAGGTGTCATGTCTGGAACGCTACCGGCATCCACCATAAACTCGGGGGAGGCAACTAATAGAAGTAAGGTAGTTTCAACTATTTTCATTGCAATAGCCTTTCCCTTATCTTCTTTCCTAATAACCTTTCTCTGATCCAATCCATGAACACATAATTCGATGAAAGCAGAACGGAAATTTAAATTAAGTGCCGAAAACAGCAGATTTCCCTCATACCAATCAAGTAAATCACCAACCGCATCTGCGAATACTAGATCATCTGTAAAATCACTCGAATTCACATCCTCCAATAAACCACTATCTTTTCCCAATCCTTTAATAAGGGCCGCTAAAGGTTTTTGTAAATCAATGGAAAAATTTGGCCAGTAGTAATTCATTTCAGGCGCATCATCCAAACCCGTTAAAGTTGAGGGATTATCACACTTTAACCTGTAATTTTTATAGTTCTTTATGATCAGGTCCAACTGGTTTTGAAAATTTGGGAAAAAATTGTCGTTGATGATTTCACTTTCTTGCGAAGTAAGCCCAATCTTCATTATATCTTCGTCAGGAGGAATAAAATCGCGATCGTAAAAATTAAACACATCAAATGCACGCAGAGCCGCTTGGTTAATTGTATTTTCTGGAAAACGAAAGGAATACATTTTTTGGAGATATCTGGGATTACTATCATCCAGAAGCATAATTGATTTCGTCTTCGGCCAGGGTCTCGAATCCATTGCCCGCAAAAACTGAGTTAAAGCCAGCAAGGGCTCCTTAACTCGGCCACCAACCTCTATCGATTGGTTATAAGCTTCCTGATCCAGTAAAATTGCTCGTAAAACTGCTTTTAGGTTTCCCCTCACTCCAGTTCCATCATCGTTAAAAACAGTGGCAACTCTGCCGACATATGAAGGTGTTGGGTTTGAAGTAACGAAATGTTTAATTAAGTGACGCGAAACAAAAGGGCCCACATTGGGATGATTGAATATTACACCGATCGCTCCATCCAGCCCGGAATTCGTGTAATTCCCATTACCATCTTTCGTTTCATCTGAAGCATTCAATTCCAAGCTAGCTTCCAAGGTTGTATCCTTAAACAAGGTGATCACACCTCGGTTCAAATCATCTATGTAAAATTCGTCTTGCTCGTCCTCATGCTTACTTGGGTGAAAGGTCATAAGGTCATGATAGCTTCCATGGTTTTTCCCCAAGCGATTCCAATTGGGGTAAAGAAACAAATTCCAACCTGTCAAAACCTTTGCCATTTCAATAACATCATTTTGTGTGTACGAAGGAATGGATTTCCCATTCTTCGCCGTTTCTCTCTTACCATTAAGTTCAAGCATATAAGGACCAATTGTAAAAAGTTGTAAAAACTCACGGGCTAGGTTTTCGTCTGGCCTTATATTTTTTGCAAGACTAGCTTTTTGATTCATCGCACTCGATAGAAAAACACCAATTGCGGGACTGCGTAAAACTTTTCGTAAAAGAATTTCATAATTCCCAAATGCATTTTCAGCTAAAATATCATAATACCATGCAAGCCCCTCTGTCCGACCATTCAGTGGAAAAGCAGCCTTAGAGACTACCAAAAGTTGACTAAGAGCATAGGCCATGCGTTGCCTCAACTGATCTGATCCGACCTCAATATTTAGATCCTGATTGCCAAGAACATTATCCCACCAAGCAGACATTTGAAAAGCATCCATATTGAAAGAGGAAGTACCAGGAGCAAAGCGGTTGAAAATCATATAACCATCTGCTTGTGACTTACGGTCTTCATTCGGGTAATCTTGGTAAAAGTCAACGGTGGGCTCTAAAGTAGTGGCAATCTGTTCAACCCGTTGAAAGTGAGATAACCAATTATCATGTGGGTCTTCATAGGCAGAAGGATGATTGAGTTGTTGATCTAGCCATTCTATCTCATTTACAATTTTGTCATCTGAAAAGGCTTCATCTACATTTGCTACCATCTGAGCGGTAGGTCCAAATGTAGCCATTCTTAATAATTGATTACGCTCCTGCTTGCTAAAAGTTTCTTTAATTTGGCCACTAAGATTTTGCTCGAGTAAAGAAGCTAGGCAAATAATAAAAAAGATAAACAAATTCTCAAATTTAATCATTTTGAATTTCATTAAATTGAAATATCTCAGGAAGAAAAACCTAAGTCTACTAAACTGGAATTTACATCCCCTGAATTTGTTTGAAAATTAGGAAGGTGAGGAAATAATTCCATCAAATAATTTGGTTCAACTCCGAGCCAAAGAGCTAATTCTGCTTGAATCTGAATATTTGCTATAGCAGGAATTATCCGACCCTGATTACTATAATCATCAGCACCACCCAAAGCCAAACTTGGCAGGTTTCCGATAAGCTCAGATTTGTTGATCCCACCACCCATAATCATTTGATGCCCACCCCAGCCATGATCAGTCCCATCACCATTACTACTTATGGTTCGGCCAAAATCGGAGGTTGTGTAGGTAACCACGTTTTCTGTAAGGCCTAGTTCTTCAAGTGCTGAGTTAAATTGACCCAATCCAAGACTCAATTCACGGAGAATTCTTGGGTGTACCTCTAATTGACTCCCATGTGTATCAAAGCCTCCAT
The DNA here is from genome assembly GCA_965660135.1 of Opitutales bacterium. Taxonomy (GTDB): domain Bacteria; phylum Verrucomicrobiota; class Verrucomicrobiia; order Opitutales; family Seribacteraceae; genus Seribacter. Next base: position 1,635 of record CBFHYW010000086.1, on the reverse strand, counting down.
GTTGCACGAGAAAAATTTGCCTGCGATACCCTTTCTCGGCACCCACTTTAATCATTTTGATAATAGTCTCTAAATTTCCAATAAGAGAGCCGAATTTACTGAATGACAAATTCAAGGTTTCTTCCTCAGGGATTGAAAATAAAGGCTGACCATAGGAATTAGTTTTATCAAACTTCAAGGTCTCACCTAATGCAGCTAGGACTGCATCGTTCGTGCGAAGAGCATTCATCCCCATTCTTTGGTAAATCCTCTTCAGGTAATTTGGTGAAGACTCTGCATTACGATTAGTCAAATTTAAAGGAGAAGGATATTCGTGATAATGCGAATGATTCTCATTGTATTGGCCATAACTGTAATCACTTGTCTTCATTGGAGTAGAACCAAACAAATAATGGTACATCGACCGGCGATTTAAATGCTCGTCCCAATTTACCCAAGGAGTACCGCCTGCAGGCATTTTTTTTAAATTATTAAAGGCAGTTGGATTGGCAGAGACAACGTAAGGACGGGTTTTGGTTCCCTCCAGCATCCTAGAACCGCGAGCCCGCAAACTGAAATTCATCCCAAAAGGAAATTCATCATACTTCTCAGCCCCGAACCATTTATCTGCAATTCTTCCAGCCCAGCCAAATCCATTATCTAGATCTGCTCGACCAATATCAACCTGCATTCTCTGGTTGTCATGTGAAAAAAGGTAAGATGGTTTTTCCTTAAATACCGAATCAATATCCTCTTTCTTGAGAGGTTCTATTAAATTTCCAACATTAGAAAGAATCTTGATTTTATGATTACGAATAAGGTGAGCAACCTCTGGCATCACCCCGTTCACATTTAACCCCAACCCCGTTTCATAGACTCCCTTTAGCCCAGAACTTTGATTATCTCTCGCATGATACGGATTACTCGAAGAGGAAAGCTTTTGTTTATTTAGATCAGGAAGATCAAGTGGGTTATTAGCAACAGCGATACCCTCATTCGAATCCCCCCCCCTCCGAATATCAAAATACTCCTGATAATTATCCGGGTTAGCCGGAGGTAGCATATTTAAACTGTCATTTCCACCATGCAGGTAAACGCAAACTAGAGCCTTGTAATCATCGCCTGCGGGTAAGACTGGCCCATCTGCAGCCAATAATATTGGAAGAAAACTACCCGAAGAAAGACCAATTGTACCAGTTGCTTTAAGAAAAGATCTACGGGAATACATCCTCTTTCATTGCTTTACGCTCAAGAATAAGGCAATAAGAAAAAAAGGTATAAATTTAAGCAACCAAATCCTTCACCACATGCCCATGTACATCGGTCAGGCGGTAGTCGCGTCCCTGAAAACGATAGGTCAATTGTTCATGATCAAAGCCAAGTAGATGCATCCATGTAGCTTGCAGGTCGTGAACATGTACCGGATCTTTGGTGATACTGAATCCAAGTTCATCCGATTCTCCATGAACATGACCACCTTTTACTCCTCCTCCGGCCATAATCATGGTGTAACAATCCGGGAAGTGATCGCGCCCCAATACTTTACCTTTTGAAGTACGGCCTTCACGAAATGGAGTGCGACCAAATTCACCACCTATGATAATTAATGTCTCATCAAACAACCCACGTTCCTTTAAGTCCTTAATTAGTGCGGAT
>CBFHYW010000085.1:0-5441 GCA_965660135.1 Opitutales bacterium | reverse complement strand
ATAGTCGAGAACGCGAAACCTTATGTCGTTTTGCTCGGCATCGAGCATGGTCAAAGCCAAGTCGATATCCTCTGGGTTTGTTTTTGTTTCTTCCATAAGCGTAAGTCTTTGAGGAATTGCCCGTTGAAGAGCCAAACCTATTTTATGTTTGATGAATTCATCGTCTGCGTTGCTTGCCAAACTTTTTGTCCCTTTCGGTTTATCTGTTCCTCCGGAATCATTGGTCTGAAGCCGAAGGTACGCATGTTCAATTGCATTCAAGTCTCCGGGTGTGAGGAAAGCTCCGGTTTCGTCTTCCGGGTCAAGATCGTTTAGGTAATCCAACCAAAGGTCAGTTTCCGATTGAATGGGTGTATCTGTTTTTTGTTTAGTTTTATTAATACCTAAAGCAGTGTATTTAAGGTCATCTATATTAATTACTGATGTTAAATTTTTTTCTGTAGCTGTTTTCATTTTTTGTGACTTTTAAAATAGGCTAGTTCTACTGAGTTATTCTTTTAATTAGATTTCATTTACTTTAGCGCGATGGCCAAACACCAGTTTCGCCCGAACTATTCCACAAAACACGAGTGGCATTAGTAATGAGAAGTTTTCCGTTTACATTTTCGACACTGTAAAGGATGTCAGCGTTTTTACCTTTTCCGTAATAATCCTCTCCGGATTCCTTAATGGCAAAACGACGAAACAGAGGTGTCCAATTATAAACAATTACATCTTCTTTTTCCACCTCTTCTAGATTGAACCATTTCCAAGCGTTGACTTCGAAATTCCATCCTTCGATCTTGGCAATCTGATCGCCAAATAATTTTGTGTTCCAAATTACCCATTGTTGCGCGGAGTAGTAAGCGAGCGATGGAGAGTACAATAAAAGGAAGCAGCTTAGAAAGCAGGAGCGCCCAAACTTTATGATAAAAAATAGGGATACTGGAATAAGTGCAAGGGTCACAAGAAAAACAACCACGAAAGAGGGTGAGTCTTCACCTGTGTATGTAATCGCTCCAGATGAAAGAGTTCCAATCGTAATTATGATAAATGATAAGTAATTAAGAGCTCTGGCGAAGGGTTGTGATTGCCGGTGATTTAAGATCAGGCAGATTATACAAAGAAGGGTGCCCAGTCCGCAAATAGGTGCGGAAAAATAATAGCAATTCCTCAAATATTCGTATTGAGCGGAGTGCTCTGCCTTGAAATTGAAAGCGGATGCATAAACTAGATTTACAACAAGCAAGAGACCGATACCAAGAAAGAAGCTATAAAGTAGTTTTGTTTGATTCAAATTTCGTTTAGGTATTTTCATTCAATGCAAGTTAATATTTATGTAGGTATACTATATATAATAGCACGAGGATTTTTCTGTTTCCAATAAATGAATGAAGTTTAAAGTTCTTTGTTCAATTATGAATTAAGCGAGTAGTTCCATCATGCCGCCACTTTGCTTAATTTCATTCTTTGCAAGTTCTTCAATTTCTTTCAGGTCCTGATCGTCAAGTCCGAGGTATTCAAGAACTTCCTCAATCCCATTTTCAATTGAGTTATGTCCGGAATATCCGAGACCTATTTTCCGTACAAGGTGATTTGCCAGAATAACGACATCGATAAACTCATTTTGGGAATCAGTCTCTGAGAGATTCCTTTGATTCCTGGAAACGGTATGATGATTTCGGCAAACCTGACCTATATACTCTGGCAGATTCCATCTTTCGCATATTGCATGCCCAAGCAGGTCATGTCTTGGTGCCTCAGTCATTAGTTCTGCCTGTAACATTGAGATTTTGTGTTCCCGAGCTTTCTTGGCGACGAGTAGCATATTTTTTTCATCAAGGCAGAAGGCACCTACTTTGCCCATATCATGAAGAAGGCCTGCAGTATAAAATTTTTCGAAGTCTTCTTTTTTTAAAAATTTTGCAATTAATGAGGAGACAATACCAACTGAAATGGAGTGTTCCCAGAATGCCTGCCAATCAAATCCTTTTGAATAGGGGTCAAGAAGATTTCCAATAAAACTAGATGCGAGTGCGACATCTCTGACTTTTTCTAATCCCAGTAGTTGGATAGCATCAGTTAAAGTATCTGATTTAACCATTTTTGCATATTTGGAGGCATTGGCCACGCGTAGAACATGAGAGGTTAGGCTTTGATCTTCATTAATGATGGAAAGAACATCTTCAATGTCAGTCTCGTTAGACTTTTCAGTAAAGGAAACAAGTTGAATAACTGATGATGAAAGAACTGGCAGAGATGTTATGCTATCAGCAAGTGAATTGTAATCGTGACGGATATTACCGTCCGTGTCGAATTTTGTGAAAGTACTATTTTTGTGATTTAAATTTTGTTTTGTCATGATTTTAAAATTTTGTGGATTGATTTACTTGATATATTTTAAATCGGAAGTGCTTTAGAATTTCTTACAATTTTCTTAAAAAACATTTCTGTTACTTGAGTGATGCATAAAAATTGATAAAAATCCTTTGACAGAATGGCTCATTATTTCCTTAAATTGACTACGGATGGAGACAAGTTATCAAACCCTCGTACTCAATAGGCTTTGGCAGGCTGTTAATGTAATAGGGGTAGAGCGGGCGTTCAGCTTGTTAGCCCTTGATCACGCTCAGGTTATTTATGCGGAAGATGGAAGTTTTCGTGTTTTAGACGCCGCAGCTTGGTTCAAGCATTCCAAGGAAGCGGAAAGTGCGCCGGGTGCCAGAGTTATCCGAACGGTAAATCAAGCCGTTTTAGTACCATCCGTTTTATTGCTCAAAGGATTTGACCGGATACTATTACAGGATCTGAAATTTAATCGGCAAAATCTCTTAGAGCGTGATGATTATCGCTGTCAGTACTGTGGGAAGAATTTGCCTAACAAGGAATTGAATATGGATCATGTTATCCCAAGGGATCGTGGTGGTGGAACATCCTGGGAGAATGTGGTTATTTCCTGCATCCGTTGTAATAGTAAGAAGAGTAACCGCTTGCCTAAGGAGGCTGGAATGAGGCTACTGAAGGAACCGAAAAGGCCACCAAGGCGCCCCTTTGTTTCGTCTCTTTACGGAAAACCGGTCGAAAAATCCTGGGAATATTTTTTGCAGTCTAAGGGGAAGTAATTTTCAATTCTCGCCTTAGCAGTTCATTCTGCTATTTCTTTCCTTGATGGAAAAAAGCCAAGATATTGATATTTCAGATCGAAGGGCGGTCGATGCTCTTTATCGGATAAGTACATTATCGGGAAATGAACAAAACCCAGTCATTGCCTTGCAGGGAATTTTAGATGAAGTGATTAGTTTATTTGGGGCAAGCTCTGCTTCAATTTGTTTGATCAATGCAGATTCTGATAAATTACTTATTGAGATGGAGCGCGGGCTTTCTAAAGAAAGTAAAGGTTTTGAACTACCAATTGGAGTCGGAATTACTGGTTGGGTTGCACTTTATGGCGAGCCTTTCCTGTGTTCAAATGTATTGGAGGAAGAAAAATATTTTCAACTCGATGAGAGAGTAATGGCGGAGATGGCTGCTCCTTTAATTGAGGGTGGCAGAACAGTGGGTGCATTAAATGTAGATTCGCTTGAGCTAAATGCATTTAAAGAGAATGACTTACGATTACTTGTTTTAATGGCCAAGGAGGCAAGCCGAGTTTTGGAGAATATGTGGATGGTTCAGCAATTAAGAAGAAAGGCTGAACAGTTACAGACTTTAGTTCTTGTTGGGCAGGATATGACAGGGAAGAGAGAGGTTTCAGAGGTTTTAAGAACTATTACGCGGGAGGCTTTGCTTTTATTGGACTGTAAAATTTCCGCATTTTTTCTCTACAATGAAGAAGAGGATCTGCTTCATTTACATTCCCTTCAGGATCGGGAAGGATCGCGGTCTTTTAAAGAATCACTCAGACCTTCAGATAGTATTTTGGGGACATCTTTACGGGGAAACAGGCAGGTTCAGGCACGAGATTTACTTCGCACGGAAGAGCATCATTTTGTTACACTGATTCGGGAGGAGGGACTTCATTCGATGCTTGTCACTCCAGTTGTGTATGAAGACAAGCCGATTGGGGTACTTTCTCTTTATGTTGATCGCTCGCATCGCTTTAACGATGATGAACAGTTAATTGCACGGGCATTGGCTGACTTAGGTGCTATTGCTGTTCAAAACGCCCGGTTGTATGGACGGGTGTTTGATTCAGAGGAGAGTTTGCGTAAGAGTGAAAGGCTCACCACACTTGGAACCCTTGCAGCAGAGATTGCACATGAAATAAGAAACCCTTTGATGGTCATTCGTTTACTTTTTGATTCTCTTGATTTGGAACAAGGTGAAGACGAAGCTAAAAATAAGGATCTATCGGTAATACGTGAAAAATTAAATCATTTGGAGCAAATTGCCGGTCGCATTCTTGATTTTGGAAAGAGCCGTGAAGCATTTAGAAAAACTTTTTCATTGCGGGAGATTGTTAAGGATGCGGCTTTGCTTGTTCGATTGAAATTAGAACAATGCCAAGTTAGTTTACATATAAATGAGCTTCCTCATGACCTTTTTGTATTTGTTGATAAGGGGCAGATCCAGCAAGCCCTTCTTAATTTAATGCTTAACGCATTGGTTGCTATGCCTAATGGAGGCGAACTTGAAATAGAGGCGAGTAAAACCGAAGGAGGGAAGGCTCAGATTTTGGTTAAGGATACCGGGTCAGGCATCTTAGAGGAATTACAGGATAAAATTTTTGATTCTTTTCTTACCGGGACAACAGAAGGCACGGGTTTAGGGTTATCAATATCTTAGAGAATATTACGTGCTCATGATGGTAATCTAGATTTACTTGAGTCGGGTCCCCAAGGAACTGTTTTTAAAATTACCTTACCTCTTACGAACTAATATATTAGACCTCCAGGTAGTATTTACCTGCGTTTAGGGCGTCGTTGAGTTGTTCCCTAAGTTCCAGGAATTGTGAGGGTGATGAGTCTTTATCTTCAGTAGCCCTCTCGATATTAAAAATATCAGTGGCAATTCCCTGTTCAGTGGCAATACGAGCAAACCGTATACTGAATCCACATCTTGAAATTGTTTTTGAAATTAAATGAAGTAAGCCCACTTGGTCAGCGGCCCTAACTTCTACAATAATCCGGCCGAGTGATACATCGTGGTAAACATCGACACGGGGGGGGATTTTTTCTCCTAATCGTTCTTCGTTCGAAAAAAGGCGAGTACGATCAGTCTTTTTTCTTTTTTCCTTAATTAAATCATCAGGTGAAGTTTCGTTTTCTAGGAAATCTTGAATGGATGACTCGCATAGTTTACGAGTTTTTGAGTCGTTTACAATTCCGCCTTTTTCTTCTTCAACATAAAAGGCATCAATTGCGATACCATCGTTACGGGTCACAGCGCGGGCACCTAAAATATTAAGGCCGGCTATGGAAAAACCACCTGCTATTTTCTCGAAAAGCGCTGGTCGGTCACGG
>CBFHYW010000084.1:0-5455 GCA_965660135.1 Opitutales bacterium | reverse complement strand
TCGTCAACAAAGAAATTAGTTAAGTTTATAAACACAAGTTTAAATAAGATTGTTACAGAACTGTTTAATTCGACTTAACCCCTTATCAATTATTTCATCAGATGTTGCATAACTCAGGCGAATGTAGCCCTCTGCACCAAATGCATGACCAGATACAACCGCAACTTTTTGCTCATCTAAAAGACGGGCAGAAAATTCTTCTGAGCTTAATCCAAAAGAAGAAATATTGGGAAAAAGATAAAAAGCACCCTCTGATCGTTGGCAGGTAATCCCAGAAGTTGATTGCAAGCCTTCGAGTAATTTTAACCGCCGACGGTCAAAATGAACAAGCATATCATCGACCGCTTGCATCGACTTGTCCCAATTTTCCATAGCTGCCAATGCGCCAAATTGTGCAAATGTGGTAGCATTTGAAGTAGTTTGGCTCTGAAGGTCGGCCACAGCCTTACTTATTATCGGATTGGCAACTAATGTGCCCAACCGCCAACCGGTCATAGAAAAAGTTTTACTGAATCCAGAAACTGTAATAACCCGATCTGCAGCCTCCGCACTGAATGAAGCCGGGCTAAAATGCTTGGCATCATCATAGAGTAGATATTCATAAATCTCATCGGACATAACCAAAAGATCGTGCTTACATGCCAATTCGATAATTTCCTCCATTTCCTGTTTGCTGTAAAGACAACCCGTTGGATTGGAAGGGCTGTTCAAGATGATCATTCTCGATGCAGGCGTAAGCACTTCCTCAATTTGGGCAGGTGTAACCTTAAATCCCTGATCATCCCCGGCAAAGACAACCCTAGGGGTGGCACCAGCCAATTTAACCATTTCAGGATAACTCACCCAGTAAGGTGCAGGTATAATCACTTCGTCCCCTACCCCACAGGTGGCAAGAATAGCAAGATAACATGAATATTTACCTCCCGGGCTCACAATTATTTGACTTGGGCTTTTTTCAGACAAAACACCCTTTTCCAAATACCTTTGAGCCAGGGCATCGCGGAGAGCGGGAATGCCAGCAGCTGGTGCATACTTAGTCTTCCCTTCAGCAAGTGCCTGAGCACAGGCATCTTTAATAAAAGAAGGAGTATCGAAGTCAGGCTCTCCCGCTCCAAACCCGCAAACATCTTCTCCGGCAGCTTTTAATGCTTTTGCCTTAGCATCAACCGCTAGAGTAGGAGAAGGTGCAACATTTTTTGCCCAAGAAGATAAATATCCGTTTTTCATAAGTTATTTGCCGATTTGTATTTGATAAAAAGAAACGAGCAAGATCATTTATTTAAAATAATAAATTTCTTACCTTGTAGAAATGAATGCCTCCTCCGGAATTACTGGGTTATTCAGTAACCCACCTTCTGACAAGAGGGATAAATCAAAATCTAAGTTTAGCGCCGCGGCAGTTACTTCAAACCGAGTGGTTGAACGATTTATGCGATCCTTACAATCAATTGATTTAACAATCCAATGATCATTCACCTTTTTTAAACTATTCAGGATAAAAGTTCGATTTGGAATATCTGAACGGGCAAAGGTCTCAATTCGCAATGGGGCTTCGTATTTCGTATCCAAGGCCAGAATAATCTCTGCACATTCCGGCTTGGTCTCTTTTACCCATTGTGGAGACTCGAAGGAATACAAATGAGCAGGACGGCCAGCCACTCTTCCGGATTTCACATAATCTGCATCCCAAAATACAAAAGGCATAAGCAGATCAAAAGGAGATTGGTTCATCCCATGAATAAGGGGGTGAAAAAGTTCATCTTCCGTTAAAAGTCTAGTCTTTTTATCAGCGGAAGAGTAAATCCATGCTTTTGGCTTGGGCCCATTTTGAAGAAGGAATTTGGGTGGGAAGCTTTGTGATTGAACTGGATCAATATCAATTCGAGATAATCCATGCCCCAGAGCTAACCCGTAAATCGTCCCACTTCGGGAAAACTCGTCCCCCCTTCTGGGCATGTGCCGCAAGCGAAAGCGAAAGGCGTAAGCTTGATGGAAACTTGACTGATTTAAATCTCGCCCGACAAATGAGCGATAACTTTGCAGACGTACAGCGGCTTCTTGGTCGGTCAGGACTTTTGCAAAGCCCCTTGCTGGCATAGGCTTTTTCCCGCTCAATGAGCTAAGGAAAATGAGGCAAGAGGAGAAAAGGAAAAAAAAGAAACGATCCAAGAAAGGGAATAGTGCTCTACTTACTCGAGTTTGTCTCTTGTGCGGGCTCACTTACTACAGGAGATTGTTCCACGGGTGTGGGTGCAACCTCAACAGGTTCTGGTGGCGGAGAAGGAGCAGCAACTGGAGCACTGTCTGGAACAGTTGGTACAGGATCAGCCTGTAACTCGGGTGTTCCGGAACCCAGTCTTTGTAAATCCTTAGAACTCTCAGCTTCACTTTGGTACAATGCATAGAGTGCAAAGGACAGGACAAAGAAGCCAAGGATTCCCCAAACGGTCATTTTAGTCAATTGTGCAGCCGAACCAGTACCGAGAACTTGATCTGCAGCTCCACCACCAAGGGCAGAACCCATACCACCGGATGTTCGTTGAATCATTATGAGTAACACAACGACGAGGCATAATAAAATCAGTAGAGTAGTTAGAAAAACAATCATTTTGCAAAAAGGGAAAAAGAACTTATGCCCTTTTAATATTTAAAAGGCAACCTTGTTTACTAAATTGTGACACCCAATTTTTTAAGCAATTGAAGAAGGTCAGATTCATCTTTAAAAGAAAGACTCATTTTTCCCTTCCCTAAGGAATCAGATTGAATGGCAACCTTTCGGTTTAAAGAAGACTGTGCAACTTTAGCAAAATTTGAAAAAGGTTGAGGGCTCGTACTCGTTGCTGATCTGGTAAATTTCCCGGGGTTACGGATTTCATCAACTGCTCGCTCGCATTGCCTGACTGTCCATCCTTCCAGAGCAGCTTTTTTACCAATCATATTTCTGGTCTTTTCATCTTCCAAACCGAGTAAAACTTTAGCATGCCCAATACTCAATTTTTGGGAGGACAGTAAGACCTTTAATTCTTCATCTAATTGCAAGAGACGAAGTAAATTGGTTACGTATGCACGGCTTTTCCCCACCCGTTCTGCAACTTTTGCCTGAGTTAGGTTAAATTCATGGACGAGCGAATAAAAGCCCAATGCCTCCTCTATTGGATTGAGCCCTTCTCTTTGGAGGTTCTCAATTAAAGAAAGTGAAGCCGATGAAATATCAGACGCTTTCAATAAACGAACAAGGATCGAATCTCTACCTAAATGCTGATGTGCCCGCCAACGCCTTTCGCCTGCAACCAATTCGTATTGTTCGCCCACCTTTCGAACTACGACAGGTTGGAGAAGGCCTTCTGATTCAATACTGGCAGCTAAGTCCCGAATGGCCTCCGGTTCAATGACTTTACGTGGTTGGTAAGGGTTAGGAACTAAAGAATCTATTGGAATTTCATATAAATTCTCGCCACCTCTCTCATGCCCGATCGACTCATCCTTTGAAACAATAGGTTTCAATATGCTTTCAGTTGATGCCGAGGGGGGGGGAGCGAGTGTAGAAGTATCAGCAGAAATAACTGGTGCAGTTGGCTCTTTAGTTGCCGTGCCCCCAGCAATTAGGCTACCCAGTCCGCGCCCTAACCTTGATGATGATTTTGCCATAGTTTTATTCAATTTTGGGGCACAAATAATTCTTTACCAATAAAAACCTTTTTTGGATCTGCAATTTGATTGGCATTAATAATCCACGAAGTTTTGGAACTATATTTTTTGGCTATGCTTGAAACTGTTTCACCTTTTTCAACCTTATGCACAAATCCTTTTTGAGGATAATCTTTAGTGAATGTTTGAGCGGGAGCAGGCAATTGAGGGGTGGATTGAACGCTATCAAAGCCCTTATTCATTTGAATAATTAAATCTCTCATCTTTAATTCGACATTCTTATTTAAAGCGATTTGCGATTGCTCGCTTTGGTTCAGGCGGGATTCAAGAGATTGTAAACGATTACTCATCCGTTGAAGTACCTCACTCGATGCCCCGGAATTAGAAGACTGTTTACGGTTTGATTGCTCAACCTGCACACGTAACTGTGCGTTTTCCCTTCTCAGTAACTCAACTTCGGTCCGCAAACCCGCTAACTCTCGTGAAACGAGCTCCATGTCCTGTTTCAGGTTTGCCACACGAATTGTAATATCCCCAAACACAGGATTTGATCCAAGAAATGTTAGACTAACAATTAAAATTAGTCTCTTCACAAAAATTAACCTCAAATTTCCCACCATATCTAAAAAGAATTAATACCAACCACCGTTTATAAATTTAAATAATTCTTCCCTGGAAGCAAGAAATCTTTTGGTAATCTTGTGCTATTCTTTTGCAGGCAGTAAAAGTTCGTTCATAGGAGAAGAATTAATAACCTGGCCAAATGGAAAATCAAAGCCACGAAGAAAGTCGGCTGTTTTAAGCATTTTACCCCCAGGTCTCTGAAGTTCTTTTAATAAAAGCAAGCCATTGCCAGTACCAATAAAAAAATTTCCCTCTGAATCGACTGCGGTCTCCCCTGCTGCAAGAGAAATCTCCTCATCCTTCGATTCAGCAGATCCAATTCTAATTTTTTGTCCATTCAAAGGGAAACTGCAACCCGGCCATGCCTGAAAAGCACGGATTCGATCAGCTAATAATTTGGACGACGCGGCAAAATCAATCTGGCCATCCTCCTTGGTCAGTTTTCTACAATAGGTTGAACGTGAATCATCTTGTAATAAATATTCTACACTACCATCAACAAGACACTCTATTTTTCGCTTAATTAGGGGAACGCATGCTTGTGCAATTTTGCTCCGCAAAATCAAGCCCGTATCCTCCGGACAGATGGAAACGGCCTCGGAATCTACAATTGGACCAGCATCCATACGGGGAATAACCTTCATAAGGGTAACGCCAGTGGTAGTCTCTCCCATCGCAATTGCAGTCTCAATTGGAGATGCTCCTCTATAAGATGGTAGAAGAGAGGCATGGAGGTTATAGCAACCAGCAGGTGCGACCTCTAGAAATGACTTCCTTAAAATATGTCCATAAGCCATGACTAAAATACAGTCGATCTTCTCCTCACGTAACCAATCACATTCCTCACTTGAGGGTTTTTCTGGGCTACGACAAGGGATAGATTTCGATTGAGCCCATTTTTTAATAGCGTTCTGAGCCATTTTCCGCCCCCTCCCTACCCGTCTATCAGGTTGAGTAAGAACTGCTCGAATCTCAACCTGTGAAGATTCTTGGTGTAGAAACTCCAAGCATGGCAAAGCAATTTCGTCAGAACCAAAAAATGCAATCTTGTACGGTAAGTGTCTCATTTTAAAATTATCTAAAATAAGGGCAAAAGAGTAGTTCGGACAATGAAAATGGCACAAAAAAAGCCGTTTAATAACGGCTTTTAATGAATCCTATTTAAAATTATCTAAGTTTTTTC
>CBFHYW010000083.1:0-5526 GCA_965660135.1 Opitutales bacterium | reverse complement strand
ATTTATCCTTGCAGATTCGGGTTTATTTCTAAGTTTGGAAACACAACCATAAATGGAAAACAATGAATGAACTAAACTTCAAGCAAGAACTTACCGCCGCATTCGGGCAACCGATTTCTGAAAATCCAACGCAGGTCATGATCGAGGCAGCCTACCAACACCATAATCTGGATTGGCGCTATCTTACAATCGAGGTCGGACCAAACGATTTGGAAGCAGCCGTACGCGGAGCCAAGGTTATGGGATTCCAGGGGTTCAACTGCACCATCCCTCATAAAGTAAATGTCATCCAATACCTCGATGGATTAGGCGAATCAGCCTCTCTCATGGGAGCAGTAAATTGTGTCGTTCGAAAAGACGGAAAATGGATCGGGGAAAATACGGATGGCAAAGGTTTCGTGTCATCCCTTCGAGAACTGACCGAACCCCAGGGTAAAAAAGTCGTCATTTTTGGTGCCGGTGGAGCCGCTCGCGCCATCAGTGTGGAAGTCGCCCTGGCCGGTGCCCATCATATAACCATCGTAAATCGTTCAGCCGAACGCGGAGAAGAACTGACTGCCCTTTTACAGGACAAACTTCCCTGCTACGCCGACTTTACAAGTTGGGACTCAACCTTTTCCATACCCTCCGATACGGATGTGGTTATTAACGCCACTTCCATTGGCCTTTTTCCGGATATTGAAGCCCGACTCGATTTCGAACCCGATAGCCTCCTATCGAACATGGTGGTGGCTGATGTAATCCCCAATCCCCCCGCAACCAATCTAGTTCGTGACGCCAGGGAAAAAGGTTGCAAAGTTATTGACGGCTTAGGCATGCTGGTCAACCAAGGCGTTATCGGAGTAAAACACTGGACAGGAATTGATCCTGACCCAATGGTGATGCGAAAGGCCTTGGAAAAAGTCTTTGGATAAGCTTGCATTACTCCTTTACCTTGCCAACACCCACCATGAAAAAAATTTCAATAACCCTTTCCTTAATCTTGTTTACACTTGGATCTTGCTCCGAAAAACCAACCGTAAGCATAGATTCCTACAGTCAGTCAAATGAAGGCAGCCAAATTGATTACCTTGATAGCTCAACCCAATATCCTGGAAAAACCTTCACTGCGAACTGGTCAGTCTCCAAAGAAATTCTGAAGGGCGGGAAACAGGATGGAGTTGAGCTGTTAACTTTAGACAATGGAAAATTGCAAATTTGCGTTATTCCTGCTCGGGGAATGGGGATTTGGGAAGTTAAATGCGGAAAAGTCAGGTTAGGTTGGGACTCCCCAGTCAAGGAGATCGTCCACCCAACCCATATCGACTTGGAAAGCAGAGGTGGACTTGGTTGGCTCGAAGGATTTAACGAATGGATGGTTCGCTGTGGTCTGGAATTTGCAGGACACCCCGGAACCGATGAGTTTATTGATAATACAGGGAACCCATCGACACTCAACCTTACACTTCATGGAAAAATCCAGAATATCCCTGCCTCAGATTACGAAATATCCGTTGACCCTGAACCCCCTCATCGCATTCGTATTCGAGGCACGGTTTACGAAAAATTCTTTTATGGACCAAAGCTCAAACTCGTAACTGAAGTCTCCACTATACCTGGATCCGAGACCTTTCAAATATCGGACCAAATTACCAATGAAGGAGCATTCCCACAGGAATTCCAACTCATTTACCATGGAAATTACGGATCATCTATTCTTGAAGAAGGAGCAAGTATTTTCACCCCAGCTAAAAGCGTCACCCCGATGAATAGTAACGCTGCAAAAGGCATCAACAACTGGAAAAATTACAAAGGACCGACGCCTGGGTTTACAGAGGAAGTTTACTTGCTCGAACCCCAACCCGACGGCGAAGGCAATAGTATCGCTCTACTTACGAACTCTGACCGCACGATAGCCACTTCAATTCGATGGAATACAAACGAGCTTCCCTACCTCACTGTGTGGAAAAACACTGCTGCGGAAGAAGATGGATATGTCACAGGAATCGAGCCTGCCACAGGATTTCCTTTCAATCGTAGGATAGAAAGAAAATATGGACGCGTTCCCATTTTACAAAATGGAGAAACTCGCTCGTTCACTTTAAATTTCGGAATCCATAAAGATGAAGATTCTATCCAATCCATCATGGGGGAAATCGAAAACTTACAAAAAAACACTGCCCTAATTATTAACCGGGAGCCACCTGCAACTGAATAAATAATCTCCATCCTTGCACTCTGAATCTTTCCACTCGATGGTTTGATTTTCCGAAGTATCCTGCGTACTCAAAAATTTTATCATTATGAAGACTAAATTGCCCCTCCTCTTTCATATCGCCCTGATTGCATATAATTTGCCCAATCCCCTTGTAGCACAGTCAAAAGAAATTGATTCCCAAACGACCCCAGCAATTGAAAAAAAGTTAACTGGCATCCAAATTCCCGGAGTCCAGTTTTTTGAAACTCCTCTACCCGAAGTTTTTATTGAATTGCAAAGACAGTCCAGGAAATTTGATCAAGATTCTTCGAAAAAAGGTTTAAATATCCTTACTTTTAGAAATGGAGATGAACCATACCCCAATGTAACGATCACCTTAAACTCAATGCAACTCGGAAAGATGATTCAATTTATTACCGAAATGGTTGGATGGACTTATGATATTGAAGCCGATGTTGTGGTAGTTTCTAAGTTCGGAAGATCTAAAAAACCGATATTGGAGACAGAGTTTTTTGAACTTACCCAAGGAACGATTAATCGAATGACAGGGGGCGGTGTATCCAGTGGGACTGATCCTTTCGCACCACAAACTGGCAAGGGAGATGCCACAGGAATCAAAATTATGAATTTTCTGACAGGTGCTGGAATTCCTTTTGTCAGCTCAAAGGGGCACTCATTCGTCTTTGATGGCTTTCAAATGATTATCTCTCATGAACGAAAAAGCCTGGATTTAATAGAAAAAATAATTCGCAAGTTTGATCCCGACCGAAGTAAGCAGATATCGATTAATATTAAGATTTTTGAATCCTCCATCGGGAAAATTGATCAAATTTCCTCAAAATTGAATGATCAGAATGGTAGAAATTCACAAACCTCTATTATTGAACAACCTGTAGCCGAAAAAATAATTCAGGAACTGCTTTCCTCAACAGAATTCGATTTATTACACTCGCCCAATATCGTTGTGGTCGAAGGCCAGGTTGGACAAATTTCCACTGGCGAAGAAATGGTATACCCAACAGATTTCCAAAGAATCTCAGCTACTCAGACTCAGAGGGCTCAATCGATAACACCCAGCTTTGATTCACTCGGACCGGAAGACGAGAGACCAGGCTTTAGGCATATTGGCTTGACCCTTACCATACTCCCCAAAGTTCAGAAGAATAATTTCATCGCCCTTGAAATCTCGTCTAAACTGACAAGATTATTGGGACATGAAGAATTTGCACCAGGGGTCAGACTCCCCAAGTTTTGGTCAAATAAAATAAATACCTCGGTATTAATCGAACCCACTCAGACCCTTATCATCAGAAATACATCCTCTGTTCCCAAGAACGAAACTATCATGCTTATTCAAACATCTATTAATTAATGAAATCCTTCTTTTTCCTCATTCCATTTATTTCTTTCCTACAACTAATAGCAGTCGACTGGCCTTATTGGCTCGGCCCCAATGGAGACGGAACCTCTTCTGAGTCCGAGTGGAGTAATGAAATGAACGACCCCACCTGGAAATCCAAGGTCGGGATTGGGTTCTCTGCGGTTTCCATCGCTAATGGAAAACTCTACACCATGGGGCACGATGGAAAAAAGACTGGCGGACAGGAAACCGTCTACTGCCTCAACGCCAAAACCGGAAAATCCATTTGGACTCATTCCTACGCCGCTCCATTGATAGACTACCTCCACGAGGGAGGCCCCTGCTCCACCCCCACGGTGGACGGTTCAACCACCTACGCAATCAGTAAGCACGGCCTTCTCCACGCTTATCAAGGGAAAGACGGAAAAGTAATTTGGAAAAAAGACATGATGAAAGAAGCGGGTATGAAACGCCCACCCGAATGGGGCTTTGCCGCATCTCCCTATGTTTTGGGTGATCAACTCATAATCGAAGCTGGAGCGACTTATTCACTCAACAAAAAGAACGGGGAAATTATTTGGAAAAGTAAGACCTACCGCCCGGCTTACGGTACCCCCACCCATTTCAAACCCGGTGGCAAATCAATCATCGCGGTGCTCAAGACAGACGGGCTCGTATTGCTCGATTCCAAAAACGGAAAAACCCTCGCCTTCGAAAAATGGGAAACCAGTTATCGGACCAATGCATCCACTCCTATTGTGCAGGGTGACAAAATTTTTATTTCCACTGGCTATCAACGCGGATGTGCCCTCTTTCAATGGAAGGAAGGAAAACTTCAAAAACTCTACGAAAACAAGATTTTATCCACCCACATGAACCATGCCATACTCGCCGATGGATTTCTCTACGGATTTGATGGGAATGTCCACATGGCGGGCAAAAAAGACTTCGTTTGTATGGAATTCTTAAGCGGAAAGGAACAATGGCGCGTTTCCGACCGCGGACTCATGGTCGGGTCTCTTATGGTTGCTGGCAAAAGAATGATTATTCTTGGCCAGCGGGGTGAACTCGTTTTCGCCAAGGTCAATCCAACCAAATTCGAAGAACTTGATCGCGATCAGGCAATAGGTGGGCGATGTTGGACAATGCCTATACTATCAAACGGACTGCTCTATCTGCGAAATGCACGAGGTGACCTTTTCTGCATGGACTTAAACAGCTAAACTGGCATCCGCAGGAGAACTCCTTTAGATCGTATGTTCAATCGAGATACCGGCAATCTCTTGTCTGTAATTAAGAATTGAGCTTTGTGATCTATCAGGCCTCTACTTTATAAACTAAATAATTGAAGTTATCTAATTGCATACACATCACATTTAAATTAGTTTGAAGTTCTAAAATATCATACTTTCAATCCATTCTTAAGATGTTCAATTACAAGTTATTTAAGACCTTTTTCTTATTACATTTTTCCTGGCTGATATTATCAGCACAAAGAGCTCCACAAGATACATGGTACTTGGATAAAGAAATTAAGCTTCCAGAAATGCCGGGATTTAGAAAACCTTGGGGAGTCACAACAGATTCTTTGGGGAATTGTTATGTGGTCGATCGAGATAATCACTCCATCACGATTTGGGACCAAAATGGAAGCTTCATTAAGCGAATCGGTAGTTACGGATCTACGGATGGTAAATTCAATCACCCGAGCGATGTGGCTTTAAGTGCAAATGAAATCTTTGTAGTCGAGAGAAGTAACCACCGTATTCAAGTCTTTGACTTAAACGGTACATTTCTTCGAAAATGGGGAAATTACGGCTCTGGCGAAGGCCAGTTGTACCACCCTGAAATGATTACATTAGATATCAATGGAAGTGATGTTCATGAAGTGTATGTTGCCGATAGATATCATCACAAAATTCAGGTATTTGACACCAATGGAACTTTCAAAAGATTCATCGGAGGGCAT
>CBFHYW010000082.1:0-5570 GCA_965660135.1 Opitutales bacterium | reverse complement strand
ATCTGAAGGAGAAACGGGGTATTATCCAACCAAGCAGGGTTAACTTTAATTTCACCTAATACAAGCTCATGGATTTTCGATTAAAATCGGATTATCAACCGACAGGCGATCAACCCCAAGCGATTAAAGGTCTAGTTGACTCGTTATCAAAAGGTAATATGGGACAGACCCTCCTTGGAGTAACTGGTTCTGGAAAAACATTTTCCATGGCCAATGTAATTCAAGAAACACAAAGACCCGCACTAATTATTTCTCATAATAAAACTCTTGCCGCTCAATTATACTCAGAGTTCAAAGCTTTCTTTCCAGAAAACGCGGTCGAATATTTTGTCAGTTACTACGATTACTATCAGCCTGAAGCTTATGTGCCTTCGACCGATACTTTCATAGAAAAAGATTCCTCTATCAACGAAGAAATTGAACGCCTTCGGCTTGCAGCCACAAGTGGTTTAATTAGTCGACGAGATGTTATTGTGATCGCAAGTGTTTCTTGCATTTATGGTCTAGGCTCACCTGATGATTTCCGTGCACTTTCTCACGAGGTAGTAAAAGGCGAGGAATTTGGGCGGGATAACTTATTGGAAAAGTTAGTTGAAGCATTATACAACCGTAACGATGTGGAATTAAAAGCAGGCCGCTTTCGGGTGCGGGGAGATGTTGTCGATATATTTCCTGCTTACGCAAATAACCCAATTCGAGTAGAGTTTTGGGGTGACGAAGTGGAAGATATTCGAGAACTCGATCCTATTTCTGGGGAAACAATTGGAAAGCACGATAAATACAGAGTCTATCCAGCAAATCAGTATGTTACTACAAAAGACAAACTTGAGATTGGATGTAAAGCGATTGAACACGAATTAGAGCAAAGAGTTAAGCATTTCGAAGATAATGATCTGCTCCTTGAAGCACAAAGGATCCGTATGCGCACTGAATATGACCTGGAAATGCTAAGGGAAATCGGGTTTTGTAACGGCATTGAAAATTACTCAAGGCATTTGTCAGGAAGAAAGCCCGGTCAGCGCCCATGGTGCTTGATCGATTTTTTCCCTGAAGACTTTCTGCTCTTTATTGATGAAAGTCATGCCACATTACCCCAGGTTGGTGGAATGTTTCGTGGAGACCTTTCGAGAAAACAAAAGTTGGTTGATTTTGGATTTCGTCTGCCTTCGGCCTTAGATAATCGTCCCTTAAAACCGGAAGAATTTGACGGTTTAACTGGTCAGGCTATCTATGTGTCTGCAACTCCTGCTGCCCTTGAACTTGAAAAATCATCTGTCGTGGTCGAGCAACTTATTCGCCCAACCGGTTTACTTGACCCTGAAATGGAAATTCGCCCAATTAAAGGACAAGTTGAAGATTGTATATCCGAGATAAAGAAAGTCGTTCAATCTGGAAATAGAATACTGGTTACCACATTAACCAAAAGAATGACTGAAGACCTTGCTGAGTTTTTGCGCGATCGTGAGATTAAAGTTGAATATTTACACTCAGATATTGATGCCATTGAAAGAGTCGAAATACTCAGGAGCTTACGAGCAGGAACTTTTGATGTTCTCGTTGGGGTAAACTTATTGCGAGAAGGACTGGATCTACCTGAAGTAGCCTTGGTCATTGTACTTGATGCCGATAAGGAAGGATTTCTTCGTAGCGAAACAAGCTTGGTTCAAACCTCCGGAAGAGCAGCACGACATGAAAATGGAAGAGTCATTCTGTATGCAGATGTTATGACTAAATCAATCACTCGCACCTTGCAGATCTGCCAATATCGTAGAGATAAGCAAACCGCCTATAACCTCGAGCATGGAATAACCCCCAAAAGTGTGGTTAGACCAATTCAGGAAAGTCTCCGTACAGAAAAAGAGGAAGAAGAAGATTTATTAGCAGTTTCTGAAAATGTATCCAAAAAAGAATTACAAAAACTGCTCAAAGAATTAGAAAATGATATGCTCGCAGCAGTTAAGAAACTTGAATTTGAGAAGGCAGCACTTCTTCGCGATCAAATCTCATTTCTAAAAGATGGCGGACAAAATTTAAAATCAGCAAAAACTGGTGGATATTCAGGGAGAAAGAAATATGGAAGAAGAAAAGCATATGGTAAAAAGAAGTCTTAACTTTCTGCTTGGTTTGCTCTTTTTCATTACCAACTTGAGCGAACTACAGGGAGAACTCACTTCACAAAAAAAATTATTGTTTTTCTTTGATAAAATCGAGGTTCGTGGAAATGTGGATGTTTTTTTAACTAAAGGAAAGAGACTACGAGAAGCCACTCTCTACGCTGATTCAGAAATAATTACCTCAATAAAAACTCGGGTTAGTAAAAAAACCTTACATATTGATGCAAATAACACTTATAATTTAGCGAGAAGGCTGCCCTTTTTAAAAATCAAGGCCCAGCGAAAATATCCAGTTGAAATTGTTGTTTCTATTGAAAGTATAAAGGAAATTCGCCTACTCGAGCAAAGTAATCTAACTGCAGAAAATCTTAACTCCGACACACTTTCTATTTTCATGGGAAGCGAAGGGAAATTACATATAGAAAATTTATCGGTTAAAAACTTAAACATTATTCATGAAGGGACTGGAGATATTGTTCTGAAAGGAAAAGAGATTGAGGAAATCAAAGCCAAAGTTTCTGAAAGCGGCTCAATCTTTGCCGATGAATTGGAAGTTACCCGTGCAACATTAATTCATCACGGAAGTGGTGCTGTCCATTTAAAGCCATCCCAATGGCTTGATGCCAGAATGCATAGGAACGGAAACCTGTTTCTTCATGCAAAACCAAACAATTTAGTGATTGATCAACAGGGTACCGGAAAAGTATCTGATATTTTACCAGATGCTCCTACATTTTATGATTTTAATAAAACAGAAAAGTAGAACTATATAGCAATAGTTTCTCCTTCGATTGCAGGACGGACACCTTCTCTTAATTTTGATACCTCTTCAGCAATCAAATCCATTTTTTCATCATTATGAGAAGGGTCATGGTGAAAAAGGAAAGTTTTCTTCACATTCGCTGCTTCAGCAACTTTAAGGGCTTCTTGCCAAGTTGAATGCCCCCATCCCTTAAAATTTGGGTACTCATCATCGGTGTAGGCAGAATCGTAAACCATAATATCTGCATCTTGAGCCAATCCGATCACATTCTCATCAATACGATCTTCAAAATGTTCAGTATCTGTGCAAATAGCAATTACTTTGCCTGCGAATTCAATACGATAACCACAGGCACCATTTGGATGGTTTAATTGCCCAGTTTTAATCACAATTCCACCATCCAAAGTAAATTCAGTTCCACAGTCGTAATCGTTAAACGAACAAGCCTTCTCAATAAGAGCACTAGGTACAGGAAAAACCGGATCCTTCATCAACATCGTTCCAATAATTCCATGCAGATCATATTTATCTCCCGCCAAGTGCCCGGCATGCAAACGAACATCGCTATTCGGATTGTATAAAGGAGCAAAAAAAGGAAGCCCTTGAATGTGATCCATATGGGTGTGAGTAAAAAATAAATCAGCATCAAGAAGATTACCCTCTTCGATCATTATTTTTTTTCCTAATAAACGAATCCCAGTACCTGCGTCTATAATAACTCGTTTTCCCCCACAAGTAACTTCAAAGCAGGTAGTGTTGCCACCATATTTTATTGTTTCTGGTCCTGGACAAGGAATGCTTCCACGAGTCCCCCAAAATTTAATACTAAAGGATGTTGGGCTAGTCATAAGTGAATAAACATTAATTTAGATTAAAAAAATCACATTTGGCAACCACCAATCTAAGCAAATATTCTATCGATGTTTATTCTCGGTCCAACCAATTACCATTTTCGTCCTGATAGGAATTCGTAAACACCCCATCACCCCAATTGTAAACCCCCTCGAACGCCAACCCCATTCGGAATTGCCCGCTGTAACTGGTACCGTCGCCAAAATCAAGAGTACCTAAGCCATTCTTCTCTCCATCTGCCCAGGTTCCACTGTAAGTAACTCCAGAAATATCGCTCTGTACCCCTTCTCCGTGTGGAATACCATTCAAAAAACCACCAGAATAAATGGAACCATCACTCTCTGCCAAGACCCCATAACCAACATACTCCCCACCTTCAAACTCCCCAACATATTTGGAACCATCAGATTTTGCCAGCATACCATTTCCAAAATAGGTGTTATTCTCAAAGCGACCGGTATAATGATCTCCATTTACAGATCGTAAACTTCCATATTCGAACATTCCCTGCTTGAAGAATTTACCTGAAAACTCAGAACCATCTGGTAACCGCATTGTACCCTCATTCAAAAATTCGTTTTCCCATTCGCCGGACAATACTGTTCCGTCAGATCCTTGATATTCCCCATAGCGTAGACTATCGTTTTTCCAGTCACCAACAAATCTCGAAGAATCCTTGAGAATTAGCGTACCAAAGCCATCCCTTTTACCACTATTCCAACTGCCGATATAGCTATCCAATCTCGAATCCGATTTATACCTTATCGTTCCATGTCCATGAGCAAAACCATCCTTATGCTGCCCTTCATAAAGATCACCATTCACTAATTCTCTCGTTCCATATCCATTTGGTTTCCCAAGTACAAGCTCACCTTCATAAATTGTCCCATCATCAAATATATGCCTCCCACGCATGACCTCTTTATTAAGACTAGCTGACTCCCTAGTTTCCGCAGAACTATCCCCTACCTCCTCCTGCATTGAACAGCCAATCAGGATATAAAAAAGGAAAAATACAGTAAATATAAGTTTAAATTTCATTAAATGTGCCTTCAGTAACTTATACTTTTACTTACTTGAAAGATACTACTTACAATAGAAATTGCGACAAGCGCGACTAAAGAAAAAGCAAAGCCAAGGGCTCCGCCTGAGACCAGGGTCGTCATCGTTTTTATTCTTTTTGTCAATTGTTCACGAAATGAATTACTGCTATCCTCCATACTATTACCCAAGTTACCTGTCCGCT
This sequence comes from Opitutales bacterium, assembly GCA_965660135.1. Lineage (GTDB taxonomy): Bacteria > Verrucomicrobiota > Verrucomicrobiia > Opitutales > Seribacteraceae > Seribacter. The sequence goes on along the minus strand of CBFHYW010000082.1, from coordinate 595 downwards.
CTCCAACCTCTAAAATATCAAGTTGCATTAAAGGTAAAAGTTTAAATTTCCTGAGTGCATCAGGAAGTGACTTCCCTTCATTTACTAAAGCACGGGCCGAACGAAAACGGGATCGAATAAAACGATTTTTTATGGTTTTTTCACATAAGCGCAGATTCTCGGTTAATCCAATTCCACTCCAAATCAAAGTCGAAAGCAGGCTTGCCAACTGAAACAATTCCGAAAGATAGAGAATTTGACCAAATAGCGGAAGTTTTAACAATGATTGATCAAAGGCCATACCACCCTTTTCTGTCTTTCTCCATTGTAGAATCGCACCACCCGCTATGATCAATCCAACAAGAGCAAATGGGCCCACAGTTAATACCCAATTTGAACCATTAATTAATACCTTGGCCATTAAATTTAACTCGCCTCCCAGTGAAGCGAGCATTTCTTCAATTTGAGGAAGTAGGTAAAAAAGAAAAAAGAGAACTACTCCGAAAGCAACAAATCCTACAAATACGGGATAGGTCATACTGCTAAGCACCTTTGCTCGAATGGCTCGTTTTTCTTCTAAATGAGAAATAATTTTTTTGAGAATAGGAGCGACATT
>CBFHYW010000081.1:0-5616 GCA_965660135.1 Opitutales bacterium | reverse complement strand
AGGTGGAGTTCATGCACGAGTTAATTTAATGCTCGAACCTGTGCGCGTGTTCACAAATAACGATGATCAAAAAACAGACATGTTGGTGGAAGTGTTTATTCCTCAGGAAAAATTTTCTGACTTCATTCAGGAGGCAAAAAAAATTCTCCAATACCATTCAGATAATCTTCTCAATGTAACGGTCAGAGAAATTAAAAAAGATACCGACTCTGCTCTACCCTATGCTCAAAACGATATGTTTGGATTGGTTATGCTTTTTACAATTGAGCAAAATAAGAAAGCAGAAGGCTTCTTAAAAAAGCAGATTCGTGCCCTCTTTGATGCGTCACTTAATCAAGGCGGAACCTTTTATCTCCCCTACCGTAACTATGCTACTCCGTCACACGTCACAAAAGGATACCCAGCTCTCCAAAAATTTCTGACCGCCAAAAAAAAATGGGATCCTATGGAAACTTTTTACAGTGGTTTCTATGACTATTTGCTCGAGTCATGTAAAGAAGGAATAACACCTTAACGGCCCTTCAATAATTCAGTCTCATAATCAGTCCCACTAAGCACTTTTCTTAATGCGGAATAATCAGCCTCGAGAGACTCTTCAAGTACAGAATAATAAAGTTCTGAATGGTAATAACAGGTTGCCACATCGGCATCAATTAATTCCACATCCTCTTCGCGAACAGTAGGCATTCGTAGTAGTCGGCCCCGAGTAAAGTTTTTAAGTTTCAATATGTAATCCGCTGCATTTAAAGAAATAATTTTCTTCATTAAAATAGCGTTCTTTAATCGCATAAGATCAGCTTTATTACGAAGAAAAATAACCTGCTTAGGTGATACACCTGGAGTTCGCTTGTTGGATTCCTGTAATAACGCACGCCAAGTTTTGGAGTCTGGACAATTAACTAATTTAATCTCGGGCACAGGTTCATCCAATAGTTGATCGATCGACAGGGAGTTTCTCCTCATCCTAAAACACAACCCAAAAGCTTTTCCGCTTTCCTTATCATCCAAAACAAAAGGTGCAAACTCGCGTAAATAATCCGCGAGAAACCTAACCCGAAAACCAGAACCATCTGCATTATCTTTTTCAAAGAAAATTAATTTTTTTTCGTCCAAAACATCCGATGCATTTTGTCTTTTCAGCACTTCGTAAATTTGGCGACGAACCAAGGCATCCTCCCCGGGAACTCCAGAATGTGCAAAGTTCGAATATGGATATTCAGATGCCAATTTTGGGTGATCACTTACCACACGGTCTGCAACATCCTGAAGGTGCTGCAAGCCTTTATTCTCAGTCAAATAACGAAGATCAAATGTATCTTCTGCACGTATTCGATATGCATCACGAAATAATCGATGCCCGAACTGGTCAAAGAGGTCATCATCTTTGGGTACACCAGCATGTACAGATCCCTCTTCGGGCAATACAGATGGCGTAATTACAATAATGACTTCCCGTTTTTGACCCGTTTCATTTTTCGACCTGAACAAAGCTCCAAGGAATGGAATATCTCCAAGCAAGGGGACTTTTTTAAGCGTTTGCTCTGAATCCTTGGCAATCAATCCACCAACAATAAAAGGTGTGTCATTTGCAATTCGGGCATAAGTTTTCACTTCTCTAATCGACAATGTGGGAGCCCTTGCCAACTCAATACTTCCAGCACCTAAAACTACCTTGTCTTTCCCTGGAACCTGAGCTGAGACCGATGCGTTTATCTGTAGGGAAACCTCGGTTCCATCCTCATTAATTCGAGGACGGACTGCCAATTCAATTCCTGCCGTTACATCCCGAAAATCAACCGCACTTACATAGTCTTTTACGAATTTCGTATTTGCGATCGGAATAGTTTCGGAAACATTAATATAGGCCATTCGATTGTCCAAAGTAAGAATACTGGGTCTGGAAAGAACCTGAGCCGCCCCATCCTGAACGAGTGCTTTTAGGCGGACATTGAACTCCTTAAAAATACTGGTTACGGTTGCATCTAATTGAGCACCAGTCGCTGGATATGCAATACTTCCTAAGAGCAGGCTCGCGTTCGGGCCATCAAAATGCTTATTAGCGAAATTATTGTCCGAGGCTGCTCCTGTGTAATTCCACTGTACTCCGAGTTCCTCCAGTGCCTGAGATGAAATCTCCAAAACCATTGCCTCAATCATTATTTTACGGGCTGGTAGATCAATTTGCTCTTTTATGATTCTTCTAATTTTACCAGCCGCCTCTGGGCGGGCGGGATCAAAAAATAATAGCAGTTCATTTATGGGATCAGTCTCAGTTTGAGGGAATACTTTTTCATGATCCGGAATAGTTTCATGAAAATCTGTTTCAGGCACCGCTACCACAACTGGAAGTTTTTCAATGTCTACCGGCTTTTTTGAATCTCCAATTGTCACACCATAAAAGTTAAGCAACTGTGCGCAGCGAACGGGATCAACATAGCTTAAACGGATCCGTTCGGAAACCATTTCAATTTCATCTTGTTCATCGCCCCCCAATACTTGCGGTGAGGCATACAGAGAATAAAAAAGCAAAATTAAGGATGAACTTTTCGCGGCATATTTTCTCATATTGATTTGGGCTTATTGGGCGAACTGCTAGGGGGTAGATTAGCTTGAGGGAATAAATCAGTAAAAAATGTTTGGATAGTTTCACCCACACGGTTCTTCTTTTTAACTGGAATTGCTTTCTTGGGTTTTTCCTGCATTTTCCATTTTGTCTTTATAATTCTCTCTTGCCCCAGAACCATTCTCTCGTTGAGCAACGAAAGAAATTCTCCGTTTCGCGATGCCAAATCCGCAACAATCTTTGGATCAAAAGCTAAAACAACTGAGTCTGTAATAGCCATTACAGTCGAGTGCCTTTCTCCCTTTTGCAAAATACCCTCACACCCAAAATGAAAACCGGATTCCATTCGCTCAACCCTCTCCGTTTTCCCGCTATCAGCAACCTCAATAGAAGAACAAAGCAACCCTTCCGCCAGAAAATAAAACGTATCCCCAAGATTTCCTTGACGGTAAAGTATCTCGCCCGCTTTCAAATCCTTTCGGGTAAGTCCATCAAGTAGTGAAATTCTATCTTCTTCAACGATTACCTTAAACAAATCACTTCGACTTATGACCTCATCAAAGCTTTCCTCTCTTGGGGAAGAAACTAAAGGTAAATTTAATCCGTCCTGAAAAAACACCATTTCTTTTTCCATCGACGGGGAGAGTCCCGCTCGGGCAAGGTGCTCAATTACACTTTTATTAACAATGTGCTTCGACTCCTTTGGAGAAATATTAACGGGAAGAATAAAAAATCTTACCTCATACCTCTGCCCTCCAGACAAAGCTTCCTCGAGCCGGACTTCTGGAGCAGGGTCACCAAGAATACGCTGATTATCGACAAGTGACTGAACACCTGCCATTAATACCCGAATAGCACGGTCCGGAGAGACGACATAATCAAGCACGAAATTTAAATCAACGCGGAAGTGCGGTTTGGGTTGCATGTAATTGGTCAGAATGGCCTCGCCCATCCTACTGTTAGGTACCACTACCATATTTTTCGCGGTCGTTTTCAAACGTGTTGTCCGCCAATTTATCTCTATTACTTGCCCGACAATATGAGTCTCTCTTCGATTTTGGTGCACCATTACCCAGTCTCCAATTCGGAAGGGTTGCTCGATATGCATCGACAATCCAATAAAGACATCAAGAATTACATTCCGAAGTGCAATGCCAATAACTATGCTGACAACTCCTGATGTTGCCCAAATCCCCGTTACGGATTGATTAAAAACTGTAGCGAGCACTCCAATTAAGGCTATTGCAAATATACAAATTGCGGTGGCATCTTTAGGTAAGCGAGGAACGGGTCGGCCAGATATTCCTGCTATCAAACCATCCCAAACAAAAATCGTAGTCATTCGTTGGACAAGAAATGCACTCGACATCCACAACCCAATTTGACTTCCATACTCTACAATCTGTCGTACCACCTCCGATGCATTCCCAAGAAACTGTGCGAGTAATTCTTTCTTACTAATTATGGTAAGAAGAAAAAACAGAAAAGCAGAAAGTGGAGCCCACAATCTTACAACCAAAAAAATGATTGGAATATCCGTTTTAGCCCGAGCTTCTTTTTTCCGATTCATCCTCTACCCCCGATTTTCCATTTTCGCCAAAAACTGATTCCTCGTACCTCTTCATCAGACGTGCCATCATCGCAAATTTGGGAATCGGTACACTCTCGCCATCGTGATGGATAACTTCGAGCATGGCCGATAAGCTCTGGTTCACAAACTGATTAAAATTGTAAGCTTCCCCTAAATCTGAACAAACCCCCTTGATTTGATCAAAGGTTTGCTCTGAAACCCGAATTGTCACTGTTTTCCCTTTTGCCATCTTCTAAAAACTTTTAGATCATACAATAGATTGCACTGCAAGTTTATTAAATAAAAAATTACTATTAAAATAAAAAATTGCATTGCAACTCAATGGAAGCTACAAAAATAATAATTAAATATGTCTAAATATTCCTTGAATGGATATTAAATATTAATAGAATCGTAGTAATTAGTTGAAAAATTAAACAAAAGGACGTCATGAATGGAATGAAATGCTTTGAATTGCCTAAACATTTTTCTCGAAGAGAATTTATGCATGTTGGATATATTGGCGGACTCGGCTTATCTCTAGCTGATTTTTTCAAAATGAAAGCACACGGGGCTCAAAAATTTTACCAATCCAAGGAAGGGAAAGCCAAAAGCGTAATCCATATCTACTTACCCGGAGGAATGGCTCATCAGGAATCATGGGACCCCAAACCTTATGCCCCTCTTGAATACAGAGGTCCTTTTAAAAGCATTCCCACCAAAATTCCAGGGGTACACTTCAGTGAACATTTTAAAGAATCCGCAAAAATAGCGGACAAAATTACTATCTGTCGCTCCATGAGTCATGGCGAGGCGGCTCACGAACGGGGCACTCATAATATGTTCACTGGCTATCGTCCAAGCCCTGCCCTTTCCTATCCAAGTATCGGCTCTGTGGTTTCGCATGAATTCGGTTCTCGGGAGAATCTTCCTCCCTATGTATGTATTCCCAAAGTGCCTAACGAATTTGCGGGAAGTGGATATTTAAGTTCGTCCTATGGTCCATTCGGATTGGGTGGAGACCCTGCAAAGGGAGATTTTAAAGTTAAGGACCTTACTTTACCAAACGGAATAACCGAGGATCGTTTTAACAAGCGTAGGTCTCTGTTGAACACCGTGGACGATCACTTCAGGCAGATGGAGAAATCGGACGCACTCAGTTCAATGGATAATTTTTATAATGATGCTTATTCCTTAATCAGTTCGAAAGAGGCTCGAGAAGCGTTCGATATGAAAAAAGAAAGCGATAAGACCAAAGAACGTTATGGAAAAAATGAAGCCGGACAAAGAATGCTTCTTTCCCGCCGCTTGGTTGAGTCAGGTGTGCGTTTTGTATCGATGACTTACGGGGGATGGGATATGCACTCCAATATCGACAAGGGATTTCTTAAACATGGCCCGGATTTGGACAAAGCCTATGCCACCTTAATCTCGGATCTTGATGAGCGTGGTTTACTAGATAGTACATTAGTGATGATGACTT
>CBFHYW010000080.1:0-5710 GCA_965660135.1 Opitutales bacterium | reverse complement strand
TAAGCGCCAAGCTATTCCCAAGATAAGATTTCCTTTGGACTTCGGTCCATGAAGGAACCTGGAAGACTACCAGGTTGATAGGTCGGATGTGTAAGTGTAGTAATACATTGAGCTAACCGATACTAATGATCCGAAACATTTGAATTATACTTACGCCGTTGTATTCCGGACGGCGCTTGTGTCCCTAGACGTTAAACTAAATTTTCCGTAATCGCGGACTGCCGCGGTAACAACTTAAACTATCATCATTTATGGCAGTCTTCGGATGCTAATCTGGTGATCATAGATGAGGGGAAACACACGTTTCCATCCCGAACACGCTCGTTAAGCCCTCAATCGCTGATGGTAGTGCAGCCTTGCTGCTGTGTGAGAGTAAGTTGTTGCCAGTCTTGCGGCCCGCGTTTTCCTTAATTGGAAAACGCGGGTCTTTTTTATTTAATTCTAACTATTATAAATTTTATCACCTTAACTTAAATGGGTAACCTAAAGAAAAAACGTCGCTTAAAGATGAATAAACATAAGCGTCGTAAACGTTTACGCGCCAACAGGCACAAAAAGAAAGATTGGTAATCCGATCTTTCTAATTTACTTACCATAAAAAAGTATTATTTACTTTGTATGGTTTGTATCTTTTAGTAAGTTAGATAGACTTTAAAAATGAAGCCTTTGTCTGACACTTCTAACTCTAACATAGTTAGTAATTATAACTCCGATCAGTTCCTTCTTTTCTTTGAAGGTTACATTTCTGATCTTCTCGATTCTTTCGAACCAAATGTTAAAGATCTGGCAAGGGACGTTGTATTAAGTGGTGGAAAAAGGATTCGTCCATTCTTAGTTTATACCTGTGGTGCCAGTAACTTGGAAGCCACAGAAAATTTACTCAAAGCATCTGCTGTTATTGAAATAGTACATGTTGCCACTTTAGTGCATGATGATATTTTGGATAACGCCCATTTGCGGCGCGGTAAGCCAACTTTGCATTCTAAATATGGAGAACATACATCTATCCTACTTGGGGATGCACTTTTCAGCTTCGCGTTAGAATTAGCAACTGATTTTCCTGATTCGACTGTATGTCGAAATGTTTCGAGTGCGACTCGAAAAACTTGTAGTGGTGAAATTAATCAGACTTTTTCAAAGGGTAATTTTGATATTACTGCAGAAGAATATTTTGCAATTATACAAGATAAAACTGGTGAACTGTTCAGTGCCTCATGTTCTACAGGTGCTTATTTGGCTGGCTTACCTGCGAACCTTGTGGATTTAGTCGGGGATTTTGGAACTTCGCTTGGGTTAAACTATCAAATTTATGATGATTTAGTTGATACTTTTGGCAATAATCTCGAATTTGGTAAAACATTAGGAACTGATTTAACTTCAGGGAAAATTACACTTCCCATCATCAGACTTTTAGAATCATTATCTTCCTCAGAGAGCAAATCAATCAAATCGATTTTGGGTTCAGGTGATTTTGACAAAAATTTCAAAAGTTATCTGGGTGAACTTTTTATAAAAAACCAGATTCACGAACTATGTTTTTCTGAACTAAGCGATCGGTTTTCCAACTCTAAATTAATTGCCTCTAATATACCCGACAAGAGTTTATCTTTGAGACTAAGTTCCTTTTTATCTTCTTTTGATAATAAATTAATGAATTTGTCCTCCAATTTACTGCCTAATTTTCTTGCAATAAATTAAGCAATCATACACCTTTAAATTATGGATTACGCTCGTCCTAATTTAAAATCTACAGACATTTCTAATGAAATGTCTGATATTGATAAGTTAGCTTTGGTTTCTAACTTAGTAAAATTAGCCAAGCAAGGTGATTTAGCAGCATTTGATTCTCTTACACTTATGTTTCGGGAAAGATTGTATGGTGTTGTTTACAACATGACTTTTAATCATGATGACGCTGCAGATTTAACTCAGGAAGCATTTGTTAAGGCATTTCGCTCATTAAGCAAATTTAAGGAGAAATCATCTTTTTTTACATGGATTTACAGAATAGGTGTAAATCTAACCCTCAACCATCTGAAAAAAAAGAAAGCTCGCCGATTTTTTTCCTTTGATCAATACCTCTCAGATGGAGTTCCGTCAAAGGACTCTGAGCGATTTTCATCGAACGAATCAAATTCAGTTCGAACAACCCTCTTGAACGAATTGCATGAAAAATTGAACGAAGCACTGCTCAAATTGTCAGATAAGCATAGAACAATTGTGGTGTTATTCGAAATAGATGGACTTAGTCATAAGGAAATTGCTTCAATTATGAAGTGTACAGAAGGCACTGTGCGATCTCGCTTACACTACGCTAAACTTCAACTCCAATCATTTCTTTCTGAATATATCAATTAAGAAGTATAAGCTTATGAAATCCCCCAAAGAAAACAAACCTAGCTTAGAGGACCTTTTCGTATCTAAAAAACTTGATCAACCAAGTGACGAATTTTGGGATAGTTTTCAAGATCAAGTAAGGAGTAAGACTCTAAGTTCCGTGGTTCAAGAAGGAAACCATAGATCGTCAACAAAAATTATTCTTTCTGCTTCTGCCTTTTTACTAGTCTTTGGATTTTCCTTATTTGGATTTCTCTACACACCGGAGGATCCAATATCATTGGTTTCATCCAGTGGTGAGGTTAAATTAATTGAAAATGTGCAAGCAATTTCTCCACAAAAATCTTCACAAGTTCAACCTAATATTATTGAAGATCTCAACTTAATCGTATCATCAAATGACGAAACATTAAATGGAGTCGCAGATGCTGAATATTTTGTTGATCAAAGTTTTCGAGTTTCCTCTTTAGAAACAATGTTTCAGCACAGGGTGCTTAATCCAAATCTTGAAATTTTAGAAGATACTGCAGTTCAGTTCAGTTTTTAATATAATGTCCATTTCTTCTCGGGAGAAAATATTTTCATTTTCCCTTTTTTTTTCTTTTGTCCTAACAGCTTTTAGTTCTGAGCAAAGTTTTCTCTCAACTCAGTTGAGGATTCAGGAATTATTTAAAAAAAATGAATCTGCTGTTGTGCAGGTTAAAGCCACTCGGGAAGAAGTTGTAGATGGAAAAACAAAAAGACTACTTAAAATGGGAAGTGGCTTTTTTGTTAGTAAAGACGGGCACATTCTGACTACTGGTTTATTACCAAATGCTAGTAGAGTTTGGGTTGAACATAAAAAAGCCTATTATTTAACCGAGACCTTGGGTTCAGATTCTCTTTGTAACCTTACTCTTTTAAAAACTTTGGAAAAGCCCAAGGGTTTTAATTTTGTAACTTTTTCGAGTTCCAATAAAGAGACAGGTGTTGGAGCAGTTTTGATGGGGCTGACCTGTGCATTACAATTTGAAATAGGGCCAACAATTGGAATATTGCAAAGTAGAGAGTCCTCTTTTGGCCGAACACATTTCCCATCTAAGATGCTACGCACTTCGCTCGCACTGGGTCCCGGTGAAGTTGGTGCACCAGTTTTTGATCTTCAGGGGGACTTCATTGGTATTACTCATGCAGTATTACCTGATTTGAGGTCATCTTTTATTTTACCAGCAAAAGCTTGTTCTAGAATTCGGGACGGTTTGATGCTTTCTGGAGAAGTTGATTACGGTTGGTTTGGTATTACGGTAACACGAAAATTAAATCCTCAGAATTCTTTTAATATCGAAATTAAGTCGGTTAATTCAAATTCTAAACTTATGGAAGGTGATATTTTGAAAAAAATTGGTAATACTCCAATTTACGAACGCGGAGATATTATTGATTCCACATTTTATGCAAGACCTGGGACTTTTGTGGAATTTTTGGTTGAACGTGATGGTAAGGAATTAACTATTCCTGTTCGTGTCTCACCTAGACCGATTTCCGAAAAGGAAGATAAATCAAAAATTGCTGGTTCATCCGAAAACCTATCAGGTGAACCTGACAGTGGAGGTCCAGAATTATCTTTGCCCAATTCTGATTTAAATAAAACTGGGAATTTATAAGTCCTTTTCAAAAGATTTAACTTTTTATCTTTATGCCTACTACTTCTTCTTCACATCAGGACCCCTTTCCATTGAATGGGCAGAATCAATCAATCAATTGGAGAAAAATTGATGAACCTGAAGGTTTTATTTCAGAAACGAAATTCGAAGGTGAAGATATTGTTAAAATCAATACCGGTGCGATTGAAATTTTAGCAAAAGAAGCATTTCATGACATCTCTCATTTTTTACGTTCGGATCATTTATCTCAACTTAAGGGAATTCTAGATGATCCTGAATCATCCGCAAATGATCGATTTGTTGCGCTCGACCTATTACGTAATTCTCAAATTGCTGCGGAAGGTGTTTTGCCCATGTGCCAAGATACTGGAACGGCCATAGTAATTGCCAAAAAAGGCAGATGTGTATGGACAGATGGAAGTGATGAACACGCACTTTCCCAAGGTATTGAAAAAACTTACCAAACTGATAATCTACGGTTTTCTCAATTAGCACCACTGGGTATGTTCGACGAGAAGAATACCCGTTCGAATCTTCCCGCTCAAATAGATTTATACCAAACTGATGGAGATGAATATAAATTTTTATTCATGGCGAAGGGTGGAGGATCTGCAAATAAGACTTTTCTGCATCAGGGTACACCGTCATTGTTAAAAGAAGAACTTTTACTGGAGTATTTAGATGAAAGGATTGCTGCATTAGGAACAGCGGCTTGTCCGCCCTATCATTTAGCTGTGGTGATTGGTGGGACTTCTGCTGAAGCCAATTTAAAAACTGTAAAACTTGCCAGTGCACGATACTTAGATCATCTCCCAACTGAAGGAAATGAAAATGGACATGCAATTCGATGCCCAGAATTTGAAGAAAAAATTCTCAAACTTACTCAAAAAAGAGGTATAGGTGCACAATTTGGGGGTAAATATTTTTGTTTGGATGTCCGCGTAATTCGCTTACCCAGGCATGGTGCGAGTTTACCTATAGGAATTGGGGTAAGTTGTTCGGCTGATCGACAAGCTCATGGTAAAATATCCCGAGATGGAATCTTTTTAGAGCAATTAGAAACGAACCCCTCCCGATTTTTACCGGAATTGGAAGAAGAAGAAACCGAAGTTGTGGAAATCGATCTTAATATGGGTATGGATGCTGTGTTACAGGAACTCTCAAAATATCCAATTAAAACAAGGCTTTCATTAAGCGGTCCATTGATTGTAGCTCGTGATTTAGCACACAGTAAATTACGGGATCGTTTGAATGCAGGGCAGGGTTTGCCAGAATATTTTAAGCAATATCCAGTTTATTATGCAGGCCCAGCCAAAACTCCGGAAGGGTATGCATCTGGTTCATTCGGTCCGACAACAGCTGGTCGGATGGATGCATTTGTTAATAAATTCCAAACAGCAGGTGGTTCAATGGTTATGTTAGCCAAGGGCAATCGTTCAAAAATGGTTGTGCAAGCTTGTAAAAAACATGGTGGATTTTATCTGGGAAGTATTGGAGGATCTGCGGCAAGGTTGGCCAAGAATTGCATAAAAAGTGTTGAAACTATAGAATTTTCTGAGCTTGGGATGGAAGCCGTACGAAAAATTGAAGTAGAGAATTTTCCAGCCTTTATCATTACTGATAACAAAGGAAATGATTTCTTTCTTGGCGAAAAATGTGTTTAGATTCCTGGGTGCTAGAGGAATAATGTTATTATTCCGTTAGTTTATTCTTGAGTGATCGCACTGCTT
>CBFHYW010000079.1:0-5771 GCA_965660135.1 Opitutales bacterium | reverse complement strand
TACATTTTGAAGTTGAATTTGATCGATACTAATTCCAAGTTCATATTTTTTAACCAAATTCTCAAGACGATCTCTTGCTTCTTCCTCGATCTCTTGACGACCAATCGTAATTACTTCATCAACTGTTCGATCGCCCACCACAGTTCTCATGACAGATTCTGAAATATAACGCAAAGTGCCTTCTGGATCTAAAACCTTAAACAAGTAAAGACGGGGATCATTAATTCGATATTGAACAATCCACTCTACAACCGCAGCGTTTAAATCTCCTGTCATCATGCTCTTTTCAATTTCTCTGGCACGACGATCGCTAAATTGATTAGGATTAGTTCCTCCCGGAGTACTAAAACCATATTCCTGCTTTAGTTGCCTACGAACTGGCAAAACATAAACTTGCTCAATACCAAATGGTAATTTGAACCTCAACCCAGGTTCAACTGTTTTTAAATACTTCCCAAATCGAAGAACTACTCCTTGCGATTCAGCCTGTACCGTGTAAATGGATGTTAGCAATCCGGCAAGTACAGCTATAAGTAAGATTACCCATATTATAATTCCGCCTCGGAAAAAGTCTGGTATTCGAATTTCAGTTGGTTGGCTCATAGATGAAATATGAAATAGAATTTAGGTACATGGGTCAACGAAGGATGCAATTTTTGGCTAAATTCTGCTAATTTTTCTTTTTGTCGATATTGTATTCTCGCCTCAGAGCGGAAGATACACTGCGTGCCTCATATGCAAAACCCGTTTCAGGCTTCTTAGTACTTAGGCGTATTGTTTTAGTGACAAAAGCGAGATCGTTAACAAAGGGGGCGTTATGAATTTGATACCGATTAAAAGGATAACTGGACGGAAAGCTCCTAAAGGAACTACCCGATTCAGAATCGACGACCTGAAAATATTCTTTTCCTTCAGATAGTGTAAATTCAGCACACCTTAAGAGGCACAAATCCCCAGTCACCGGTGCATGTCCACCTTGAAAAGTGACCCTGAAAAGATTCTCCTCGAGCGGAGTCTCAGAATAATAGGAGGAGTTATAAATACTCCCAGGCCCACAGCCCATTATTCCAAAGAGAAAAACACACGAAACTAAACCTACTTTCACGACACTCAATATTAAGAGAAAGAAGTACAGTCAATCGAGCCTAAGAACTAATTTTTTTCGCTTCGCGTTTTCGTAAATTAAAATCAAGAATTCTTTTTCGAAGCCGTATGTTTTTAGGAGTTACCTCGACCAATTCATCGGGTGCAATATATTCAATCGCGCGTTCCAATGAAAATTTAATGGGAGGTGTTAAGGTCTCGGTTTTATCACTACCAGCGGCACGGTGGTTGGTTACATGCTTCGCTTTGGTCGGATTGACTGGTAAATCTTCAATCCTGGGGTTTTCCCCAACAATCATTCCTTCATAAACCTCTTCCCCTGCGCCAACAAATAATTTCCCCCGGGTTTCAATATTTCGTAAAGCATAGGTATTAGATTCACCTTTTTCCATAGAAACCAATGTACCTGTTCGACGAGTTCGAATATCTCCTGAGTCCGGACGATATTCTTTAAATAAATGAGACATGATCCCTTCTCCACTGGTAAGGTTTAAAAGTTCGAATTCAAATCCGATTAAGCCCCGGGTCGGAATTGTTGCCTGGAGCGTAGTCCTTCCCTTATTCGCGGACATCGATTCGACTTGTCCTTTTCTGTTCGCAAGAGATTGCATGCAACCACCGACTGCATCATCAGGAACCTCTAAATAAACTGTCTCGAATGGTTCGTGCGATCTTCCGTCAATCATCTGCTTGATAACCGTTGGGCGACTTACTAAAAGTTCAAACCCTTCCCTTCTCATTTCTTCAACGACAACCGCCACCTGCATTGCCCCCCTCGCATTAACTTTAAAATCAGCAGAACCATCCATATCCTCAAGTTTAATCGAAATATTTGTTCGTGCCTCCTTCAATAATCGATCCCGAACCTCTCGGGAAGTGACTCTATCTCCCTCCCTGCCTGCCATGGGTCCATCATTGACCGAGAAAGACATCATAACCGTAGGCGGATCAATTTCAACAAATGGCAAAAGTTCCTCATCCTGATTTCCGGCAAGGGTCTCGCCTATGTCAATTTCTTCAAAACCTGACAGTCCAATAATATTACCGGCCACCCCTTCCGAAGCATCATTCGTGGCTAGGGCAGAGTATTCAAAAATCTTGGAAACCTTGGACCTTTCAGGAGAATGATCTTTTCGTAAACGCCAAATGGTATCCCCAATTTTGGTGCTACCCGACAGAATTTTACCAACTGCAATTCGCCCAACATAATCCGACCAATCAACATTAGAAACAAGCATTTTAAAGTCATCTGATTCCTCAATCGTAGGAGCGGGAATTTTTTCGGCTAAAACCTCAAATAAAGGAGTCATGCCAGATTGTTCATCATCAAGTTCTTTCAAAGCATACCCGTCTCTTGCACTACCAAAAAGAAATGGCGCATTAAATTGTTCTTCACTCGCTTCCAACTCAAGAAAAAGTTCTAAAACTAAATCCTGCATCTCCTGAGGTCTCGCATTCGGACGATCAATCTTATTGATAAAAACTACTGGATTTAATCCAGCAGCCAATGCTTTTTGTAATACAAATCGAGTCTGTGCCTGGGGACCTTCATATGCATCCACAACAAGCATGACTCCATCCACCATTTTCATTACACGCTCAACTTCACCCCCGAAGTCAGCGTGGCCCGGAGTATCAACAATATTGATTAAAAAATCTTTCCAACGTACAGAAGTGTTTTTTGCTTTTATGGTAATCCCACGTTCCTTTTCCTGATCCATTGAATCCATCGCTCTTTCCTGAAGAACTTGGTTATCTCGAAAAGCACCAGACTGCCTCAACATTTGATCAACCAAAGTTGTCTTGCCATGGTCGACGTGAGCTATAATTGCAAGATTTCTAATCTTGTCTGAAGTAATTGATGGAGCACTCATGAGTGCGGAGGGTTTAAACGTTTCCCAACCATCTGGCAAGCGAAGGTTTTATGCGTTGTACTAATTAATTCATTTTTTAAAAATTTAAAATTTAAAATAATTCATAAGAATTATGATGAAAACTCTGACTACAATGTAAACAGTCCAAACAAGAAGACCCCAACTACGGTCACGATTATTCCAACCACAAGACTTGTGAATAGATTCGAAGTTTCACTGGATACTTTTTCATAAGATTTTATTTCTGGCATTTTATATTTCCTCCCAAGTTAAGTTTCTTGAGCTTTTTGCATAGAGCATGCCAATCTTTGGAATTTCAAAATTTTTGATTCAGATTTCTTTTTTTATACAGACCGACCTTAAAAAACTAAAAACTAATGAAGGTAATTCATATGCTTCATTCTCATAATAGATTACTGAGTAAATCAGCACTAGCTTTTGTATAATTTTTGAACAGAACTTTTCCTTACATTCTAAAATTACTCTTATTTGCACAGCTGAATTTTTAAAGCTCACCAAGCAAAGACTCGTATGCGGTCAGTGCTCTCGTTTATGTACAGTTCGGATAATTTGCCTTGCTGACACAACCAAAGTTGGCTTGGGCAACAGTTGCACCAAAGTCCGCTAAATAACCACGATGCTCAAAATCGGGTTTTTGAGTAACCCATTTTTTTCGACGACTGGTAATTTCCTCGTCACAAACAAGCCAAGATATTTCACCAGCTAAGAGATCGAAAAAGATCTCGTCACCATCTTCAACCAATGCGATTGGACCACCCACTGCAGCTTCTGGAGAACAATGAACTCCTATTGCTCCATGCGAAACTCCAGAAACTCTTGTATCGGATATAAACGCAACCTGACCATCCAGTTCGGGAACTGAAAGAGCAGCGGTGGCAACAAGGACTTCTGGCATACCACACGCAACCGGTCCCTGATAACGAAGAACTATAATCATACCCGGCTTAATCTTCTTGGACTCAACTGCCTTTACAATCTCACGGGCATCATTAAAACAAAGTGCTTTGCCCCTAAAAGTGGTATCTTCAAAACTAGACACTTTAAAAACAACGCCATCTGGAGCAATATTCCCAAAGCATACCTGAATATCAGCATATGCCTTAAATGGCTTATTTATTTCAGCTAGCAGATCCTGCCCGACAGATACACTGGAAACTTTAAGTAAATTTTCGCTCATTGTTTTCCCTGTAACCGTAATACAATCACCATGTAATAAACCTGCGTCATATAGCAGTTTCAAAAATACAGGAGTACCTCCCATATTATGTAAATCGATCATTGTCCCTCGCCCTCTGGGTGCAAAATTAGCAAACACGGGCGTTTTTCTAAAAATAACTTGTATATCGGTTAGGTCAAACGAGACGCCGGCCTCATTTGCCAAAGCAAGCAAATGAAGAACCCCATTGGTGGAACCTCCAGCAGCAGCTATCGCAACCGTCGCATTTTCAAATGCCCTTTTGGTCAAGATATCCCTGGGGCGCAAGCCACTGGCAAGCATACCTTTAAGAAGTTCCCCTACATGAAGACATTCGTGTCGCTTGTCCTCGGCTTCCGCCGGAATTGAGCTGCTGCAGGGAGGCATTAGACCAATTGCCTCCATCGCTATCCCCCAAGTGTTAAACGAAGCAGCAATCCCACACCCCCCGGCCCCGGGACAGGCCTTGCGCAATATCTGATTCGCCTCGTCTTCCGAAACATCCCCCACCCTTGCAGACGCCTGCGAATCATAAACATCGAGAATGGTTATATCTTTTCCGTCATGACAGCCTGGCTTAATACTACCCCCGGATATAATTAAACCCGGAAAATTTGTTCGGGCCAATGCCATGGCAAATCCGGGCCCATTTTTATCACAATGATGAAGTCCCACCATAGCATCATAAGCATGAGCCGTAATTACACATTCGGCCGAATTCGCAATTAAATTCCGCGAAGGCAAACTGGCATTTCCTCCCTCATGTCCCTGCGAAATATTATCGCTCACTCCCAAAGTACCGAAAGGAAACCCCAACAATCCAGCATTATCACATCCTTCCGCAATTTTCCGAGCGAGTTCATAAGCATGGATATTGCACAAATTTCCCTCCAAAAGCGGAGTGCCAATTCCAACCTGTGGTCTTGTCAAATCCCTATCATCAAGACCTAATCCGTAATAGAATGCATTCACACCTTTCTGCCAGCCCTGCGTTAGTTTTTTACTGTTCCAATTAAAATTCATATCTCAGTGATTACATCTATAATTACTGCTTACGACAAATGGTAATGTGCTTTTTAAGGTCAGAAGAATAGATTAGATAACGCCAAATATTTTAATTTTAAAAATTCTTTATTAGAAATTGTCCTTGCTAGCCCATGCAGATTCATATCCACAAAGACGGTACGACCTATGGTCCGTATCCGCTCGAACAAGTCCGCCAACACTTAAAGGCGGGTAACTTTTCGGTTAACGATCATGCATGCCACGATGGAACAAATTGGATCAAGTTATCCGATGTACGAGGTATTGCTCCCAAGGATCCACAATCAGCCCAAGCAACCCCTCAAGCCAAGCCTAAAAAAAAGAAGAAGATACGAAAAGGCAGGCTGATAGTTGGTAGTCTTTTAGTATTTCTGTTTCTCCTCCTTATAGCTCTTTCAATCGTTGGATTGATAAACTTGATGCCCAATGATGGTGATGAATCTACCTCATCAAATGAACTGTTCATTCTAACGCCTGATCAAGTGGTTGATGTGTACGATGGAGACACCTTCAAGATTGATTTACCAAGTATG
>CBFHYW010000078.1:0-6018 GCA_965660135.1 Opitutales bacterium | reverse complement strand
AAGATATGGAGGAGGGCAGGAAGATGGGCGTCACAACTCAAAAATCCAAAATGGTTCTCCTGCTTCATCTGGTATAAACCCAATGTGTCCAATTAAACCAGATCGTAAGGCTAATCCCTCAATTACCGCAAAGGACTCGAGGGGAAGGACTGTAGCCTTTTGTTGTAACGGTTGTAAAAATAAATTTGCAAGTCGCTGATTAACTATCGCAACCATTTTATTTCCTTTTCCAGCTTACCTGAAAAGAGTCCGAAAGATTTAAATCAGTTTGGAATGGTATGAGTATAAAGACCATTCTATCGATTATTCTTTCTTCAACTTTAGGGTTGGCGGTTGTTGGAAATATTTTTCTCAGTAACCTTCTTGTTGGTGCTGCTCTTGTCTTAGGTGTTCTAGGTGTGGGCATCATTTCCCATCTTGCTTTTTTTGAGGAGAAGAAAAAAAATCAAAATGGGATAAGTCCAATCGCTTGGATTAACTTGGCGATGACTTACGGATGCCTTCTGCTTAGTCTAGGATCGTTTCTCTTTTTACTTCTTAATCCGGAGGGATCTCGCCTGGAGACAATTGCGAAAGCAGGTCAGTCTTCAGGACAAGAAACTGAGGGTTCAAAAATTCCGCAAAGTGAGATGACAGACGTTGCAACTGGTGGCGAACGTGCCCGTCTTGGTAAAAGTGGAAGTGGCGAGGGATTGGACGCGATGGGAGGGGCAAATGCAGATAATCAAAATGCCATGCGTGAAGCTCAGGTACTCAGTTCTGAAATAGCCGGTGCAGAATTGGGGATTTCGAATAAAACCAAAGTATCTGCACAGAACATTAATGAGGTTGTAGAACCTAGTGAATTCGATCAGGGAACTGCAGACGCCCAAGATTTACTCCTATCCCGCATCGGACAGGATGAACAAAATAAAGATATTGGGGATCCTAATGCTTTGATATTTGATGAAGATGACGATAATACTCTTGCCTTTGATCCTACTGTTTTCCGTGGTGCGGATGACCCTTCTGACATTCTATCCAAAGCCAAAGGCGATAAGTTCTCCAATTTAAAAGCTGCGGTTAATTCTCTCGGGGTTTCAGTCCCCAAATCTATGAGTGGGCGCTGTGATAAAGTGGGCAGAGTTGCCCGATTAGCCCGTGGTGGAGTGAAGAATCCCGATCGCGTTGAAAATGCAGTGACCAAAGCATTGCACTGGTTGAATCAAGATCAGAATCCGGATGGATCCTGGGGGAAGAATTCTAAAGGTGCGATGACAGGTTTTGCCCTACTCTGTTATTTAGGTCACTGTGAATTGACCGATTCTCCAGAGTATGGTGAGGCGATTGCCAAGGGAATCAAATATCTGGTTGAGTTGGGGGATGAAAAAGATGGCTGGCTTTTTGTGACTAATCACAAGCATGGTTCCGCCTATGCACACGGCATTGCAACTTATGCGCTTGCAGAGGCTTACGGGATGACTGAAAAGCCCTTCATTCTACCTGTTCTCCAAAAAGCAATTCGTCGAATAATCGTTGGTCAACAAGCAGATGGTGGTTGGGTGTACATGGTGGAACAAAAAGGGGGAGCAGACAATGTTCGCTTGGTGGACTTTGGTAACAAAGGTGCAAGTGACACTTCTGTAAGTGGTTGGCAGTTTCAGGCACTCAAGGCGGCTTACAATACCGGCGCAGTTTTTCCTGATATTGAGGAAGCATTAGAATCCTCAATCAAAAATTTTTACCGGGTCTACTCTTCAGCAAATGGAGGTTTCGGGTATCGTAATAAATCCGACGCAAAAAAGGCTAACCATAAATTAACGGGCGTTGGGTCGCTTGGGTTGCAATCTTGGAAATTTGGTCATCCCTCCGAACAAGAGAAGAAGGATACATTAAAAAAAGCGATGCAACATATTCTAAAAAATAATCTGTCAATGGATTATACGAGCGGGGATGCTAATTTGTATTCCTGGTATTATGATGCTCAGGCATTATTTAATTACGGGGGTGCATTTTGGACTGCATGGAATCGAAAAATGGAACCTATGCTTCTTAATTCCCAACTTGCAGATGGAAGTTGGCCTAAAGAGGGTGGGGGAAAAACTTCAAGCCAAGGTGGGCAAGATGCTGAAGTATATCGAACAGCACTTTGCACTCTCATGCTTGAAGTTTATTACCGTTACGTTTATTGACCATTTTTACTTTTTTGCTTAAGGTGAAATTGGTATATGAAAGGCCTTTACCTCTATTTATATTTATTTAGCTTTTTCCTTTTTGGTGAAGGTATACCGGTTAAACATGCGGGTGAGTTGGAAGGAATCCTAACTGCAAAAGGAGATGCATGGGTTGAAATTAAGGAAGATAAGGGTCTAACCGACAGATATTTAGCCACATGGGAGGGGGGATCTCCTGTCCGTGGAGGAGGATTTGATCACCATGCCCTTACACTTTTTAAAACCCTTGTTGTTGGAAACCGAGTGCACTTAGAGTGGTTTTGGGATGGGCATTTACGAGTCGCTTCAATCAAGTCTCTTACGCCATTCAAAAAATCAGGTATTTTTAATGGTACCTTAATTAAGAAAGGAGACAAATGGATTGATGTTGAGAATCAAGACACATTGACTCCTTGGCGCTTTTATGTCCGGTGGGTGGGCGGTTTGCCAGAAGCAGGTGGGGGGTACCACTCCAAAACGTTGAAGTTTTTTGATGATTTTGAAGAAAGTGATCTTGTACGCTTTGCCTGGAGTTATGACTATCGTCCTCGAATTGAACATTTTATTAAGGAGAAAGAAGAAATTATTCCCTTTTATGAAGGCAAATCTTTAGCGGTTCCACAACCAATGCCTCAACCAGTTGGGCCCTCCCCAAATCCATTTGATCAAGCACCCAGTACCAATCCATTTGATCAATTATCTCCAGCCCCAGCAGCCAATCCCTTTGATCAAGTGGCTCCCCCACCTAGTTCGGTTAATCCATTTGATCAAGTGGCTGAGCCTGCAATGAGCAATCCTTTTGATTCAGCACCATCCACCCCGAGTAATCCTTTCGATGAGGCTGCGGGTAATTCAAGCAACAAGGTCGATGACAAAAAGGTCGATAACCCCTTTGAATCGCAACCTGCTCCCGAGAAAAAAGAAGTTAATCCTTTTGAAGATGTTCCATTGCCTGGTAACCCCTTCGATGCCGTTGAGCAATAAGGGCAAAATTTTTACCGAATAAAAGGTAGAGACGCGGACTGGTTGGAACCGTCCTTTATGGTAATACGCGATCCATTAGACAACAGCCATCGAGCTTCACTTGCCGAACCTTCATTCCAATTTCTGCGGAGTTTTGTACGCCTGTGATCAATTCTTTCATCCAATGCAATGACATTACTTGAAGGATTACTCGACCAGAGAATATCAATAATCGTACCTGCCTGATCAAGCCCGACAATCTCGATCGCAGCTCCCACTCTGTCGTAGGTTGATAAATTTGGATCCAGGCTCGTGTCACTGGCAAGCAGAGTTTCTTCTGCCAAGTTTTTGGCATCAAAGACAAACGCTTCGTAAGTCGGGTCAAATGTCTGTTCAACTAAATATCCATCCATTTTCCGAACTGCAATTTTTGTAATGTGCGATGACCAAATAGGGACAATTTCGTTTCCTCTTTCATCGATTGCAAATACTAATGCAGGTGCATTATCGGGATTTCGGTAAGATGGAATTTCAAGAATTTCTTTGGCCGCTTCATCCATGGCCCGGGAGAATCCATCTGAGCTTGCCGGATGGATCGTATCTAAACGTTTATTATCCGGCATATTTACCACTAAAGCATGTGTTTGTGGGTAAAAGGAGTACTGTTTATCATTGAGTAATCCATTTTGATCGAAGCTCCCCTCTTCTTTGAGTAATTCGTCCATACTTAATGTTTTTCCACGTGGATGGTAGTAGTTACGGTAGGGGCCCACCGGATTACCATTGACGAAATTTGCTTCCAGACGGAGGTGATTAACCACCCCTAATTCCCCAGGATCTTTACCTTCTTCTTTAAGTTTCTCAAAATAACGAATTACATCACTTGGAGAGCTCGGATAATATAGCTTGAAAATCCCATCGAGTTCACCTTTTAGATATTCTTTTTGGTACACCAATTCTTCGGTCTTTCCGTAAGCGGAAAATAAACCATTCCTTTTTCCTTTTACAAAAGAGCCAGTGAGTAATTTTAGTCCGTTGTCTTGCCAAAAAGTAAAATTTCCGTCTTTAAGTCCATTAACAAAACCAATCTTGAAATGATCGTACCCATTTGGGTATGAATCTACAATGAAAGCTCGTTTATCTTTCCCGAAGTTTTCATCATCCCCAATCTGATATAAAACCTCAGTCCCATTTTCATCTTTACGATATTCCACATCATCAGGGTGAAGCTTTTTATCCGAGCATGAAAAAAGAAACATACAGAGGATAAAGGAAAGAACAGACTGAACTTTCCGGTTTGGATAATTTACAGGGTGGAACATAAATTATACATTAGCGAATGAACGAGATTTTTCGCAATGGAAAACTTACTGATTTCTTGTTCTGACTTGCTCGGCGATTTCTAGCACATCACTTGCAGGTAGGGTCACAATTTCGGAAGGACGCCCACTTACCATTTTATAAACCACCACGCCAAGCCAGTTTCCCTGGCGATCAAACACCGGAGTGCCCGCAATGGTGTTTTCAATTACAAAATATTTTCTGGGTTTCTCAATTACTGCGTTTACCCATCCTCTGCGCAAGGTGGATTGCCGGTATAAAGTTCTTCGCAGTTTCCCAATGGACACCACCTCATCCAAAATCATTGGTTCATTTTCCTCAGCCACTTTTTGAGGGACCTGAGAAAATACAACCTCACTAAATTCATCCCTTCTTTCCTTAATTGGTAAAACATAAGCAAGGTCCAAGTCGACATCCTTGAGCAAGAGCTTAGCGGGGACTTCAGTTCCATCCTGCATTAAAAGCATCACTTCAGTGTAATTCACATTAACTGATGCCCCCGGCGAACGAATACGGGAGAGGATATTTGCTGTTGGGTCTACCTTGTTGAGGGAAAGAACTGTTAATCCATCCTCTGCGATAATCGTACCAAGTGCTTCGAGCTTTTGTTCCTGCGGGGGCATGCTTCGACCACCGGCACTAATTTCTAACCGAACGGTCACGGACACCCAAGTTACACAGTTTGCGTGATCATCAAGGAGTTTTCTCCAAGTGGTTTCAGGTTTTTTTCCAAAAATTGGAAAAACTGTGCCAGCCAAGAAAGTAAATATCAGTATAAAATTAGTTTTCATGAATTTATGGTTTGAAGGGCTTAGGTATTGTCCCAGTCTGGCTCGAGCTCAAGGAACAAGGTATGGATACCCCGTTGAACAAAGAAAACAATTCTTTTGGTCTTTTCCTGAATCCATTGGTTCATGGATTTCTCAAAAAATTCCACTTCGCTCATTGTTTTTCCATTTATTTTCAGTACCAGGTCACCCTGTCTTAATCCAGCAAGAGAACCCCAACCGGCAGGCTCCACATTTTCAATGATCAAGCCGGGCTCTTTTTCTTCAAGTCTTTGATTAACCCGATCTCCAAAAGATAATTCCCGTACTGTAAACTCGAATGTATCCTCTTCATAATCAGGTAATTCATTTGCCGGGTCGGGTCGTTTTTCAAGAGTGACATTCAAATCTAATTGATCCTCTCCCCGCAGTCCTGAAAACAGTGCAATTGCACCGGGTTTATATTCTTTAATCATATTTCCAAAAACCTCTGCATCCTCAGTTCGATAGGCTTGTATAATTTGACCGTCTATTCGAAAAAGCAAGTCGCCTGCAATAAGTCCGGCTTTCTTACCCGGTGTCCGGGGGAAAACCTGTGCAATACGTACGCCCCGCGTTGTTTTAGCCAAGCCCAACGCTTCGGTTAATTCACGGGTCAATACTTGAGTCGAAACGCCCAACCAAGGTTTCCAGGCTTGAACAGGGCGGTTTTCCTCTGCCTCTGGGCCAATTTTTACCACGGTTAATAACTTTGC
>CBFHYW010000077.1:0-6100 GCA_965660135.1 Opitutales bacterium | reverse complement strand
TTTCTGCAAATCGTTCATACCGTCTATAATGACTAAAATTTCATGCTTATCTAATAGTTCAAGAACATAGTTAGCTGATCTTTTTTCCTGCAAACTTTCGCCCCCCATTTCTTGGTAGTAAGAATGTTCAACTTGAATGAGGAAGGAATTATTGACACCCGTATGCAAGACATCGTGACCAAGTGCAGCAAGAACAAGGCTGGCACGCTCTCCATCAGAAAGATAAACACCACCACCGGATTGTAATAAAGCATGTGTTGTAATCATCACATCCATGGCATGTGTAAAGGTGTGATATTCTTTACGAATAATTGAGTAATCAATCCCTTCATCTTTGTTAAAATAACCTTCCCTTAATTCCTCAAAAAAAGCATGAAGTTTTTGTTCATCAGGATTGCCTGGTAATTTGTATGCTCCTTTACCAAGAAATAAAGAATCAAAAACATCTAACTGTGAATTTTTGGAAACTGAAAGTTCGAATGCATTGCTGGCAAATCCAAGTTCATTAATTGAAATGAGTTGGCTCTTATCATTACTAATTGCAAGATCATCTGAAGCAGAATTATCTTTGCAGGAAAGCAAACCTAAGGACATAAACAATAACACTAAATTACTACTTTTAAAAAAGGTCAGCAAATTAATATTCAGCAACATAAGTTAATTAAAAGTTACAAAATTCGCACGATTTAAAGCAACACTATTTTTCTTAAAACACCAATGTAAATTAGTTCTCGAAGCCTTTAATTTTGTAAAGGATTGCAGCCGAGTCTCGGTTAAAAGCCTGCTCAAACTCAGGGTAATAGTTAATCACTTCGTAAAAGAAACGAGCCACATCGTAATCAATTACATGATACTTGTCTTTTAATTCCTGTTCGGTGGGAAAAATAATCTGCCGCCCAACACGAAACTCATCAATTGTTACGGGCATGGTGCTATTTAAAGCAAGAATTCTCTTCAGTACCAACACTCCCTTCAATACCTCAAGCGCACTTGCACCGCGAACACCTGGAGGTGAAACGGATGGACACAATAACATTGTATTACGATTCTCGTCGTCAGAATTAAGAAGATTCATTTGCTCAATATAGGTAGGTCCAGAAGAAACCTGAGCCATAGAGATGAGAGCCCGTGGGTGCTCAAATGGACCGACTGTTTTAGCGCGATGATCAGCAAAATTGAAAACAAGAGAATTCTGAGAATTTTCTGTAATTCGATTAAGAAGTAAATCGAGTAAATGAGTCTTAAACTTATTTCCAAACTTTGCATCTTCGTTCTGTTCGAACAGAAGGATATGATCATCCGAAATATGTTGATGATATTTGGATTTATGAACTATTTCCCAAATCATTCTTCGAACTATTACATCTTCGCCCGGCATTTTATCATCGAGATAGCTAAAAATTGGTTCGTCGTCAGGAATTTCAGGATGCATTCTTTTAAAATTCCTTAACTCCTTAAGAATATTTTGATAAAAATCACTTTGAGTAGCAAAAGACAGGTCAAATAAATCATCGTCTCTTATACGATATGCATTTCTGAAGAGCAAATTATCAAAAGAATCAAAGGACTGAGAATCTTTTGGAATAACATAGCTAAAAGACTTCTCGGACGCGTCCATTATATGTGGAGTCAGAACAATAATAACTTCACGATCATCTGCACTTTCAGCATTAGATTTAAAAAGATTCCCAAGCACGGGTATTTTAGAGAGGAACGGAACCCCAGTCGTACCTTTGGTTTTCTTCTTGTCGATCAATCCTCCTATAATAAATGGTGTATTATCAGCTACTCGAACGAAACTTTGTATTGTCTTACTCTCAATGCTAGGCGGCGTTCTTTCCTCGGGTTTAAGTGAACTTTCAGAAGCATCATATATGGCACTACTCACGATTGTCTCTGTTTGCATCGTTACCTCTGAACCATCCTCTGAAATCCTCGGACGGATATTTAAAACAATCCCAGTATCAATATAATTTACACTTTTTTGAGTTCCGTAAGCTGTTGTTTGAATAGTTGTATTGGGGATTTGGGTACCGATGCGAATCAATGCTTGCCTACCATCAATAACTAAAATTGTTGGGTTAGTTAGCACCTCAGCAGTTCCGTCTGAAATGAATGCTTTAAGAGTTGCCGAAAAACCCAGTGGATTAATTCGCTCGAACGCACCGGATAATGGAGTAGATGCACCATAAGCAAGGCCATTAACATCATATCCCCCAATGGTAGTTTCAGTTCCTGTTACCCTAGAGGGGTTCCAATTGAAGAGACCTCTTTGGTTAGATTGAAAACTAGATGACAAACTACCAGAATCGTCAAATGAAGTTGTACTTCTCTTGTCCACCTGTGTGTACGAGAATCCTAGTTCCTTCGCTTTATTGGTATTTATTTCGACAACGAGAGCCTCAATAACAATTTGACTAGCAGCTACATCGACTTCATTCCTAAGCAAATTAAGCAAGGCATTAAGCTGTTCTGGGTATTGTTTTTCATAAATAAATAATAATCGCTGCTCTGGCGCACCGGTGGTGGAAGAGTGGAGATAAGTACCGCTCAAACGATCAACTCCCAGAGCATTTCTACCCCCGTCCATAGCAGGTTGCATGAGGCTTGTTTTAGCTGCATCTAAAATTTTCACAATGATAGGGTAATGCTGACCACCTTGAAATTGAGTAAAAATACTCTCATTTATAGATTCTCCACGCCCCACACTAAATTCGACAGTGCTATATCCTAAAGCTTTGAGTAGAGCCAAAACCCTGTCACTTTGCATGTAACTCAAACTGTAAGAATGAAATGCATATAAACTCCTATCGGAACCTACAGGTGGTGGGGGGCCTACTGGTGGAAGATATACTGGAGGGGTTTGTGATGCAGAGGGATATTGAGCAGGAGCATAACCTTGTGCCTGGTTTTGTGCAGGTGCATTAAAAGAATTTTGAACTGGAACTGACTGCTGGGCAGACACACTCACAGGGTAACTTGGCTGCCTTGATGGAACCGCTACCGGGACTGTATTGACGACTGCAGGTTCAGTGACTGCAGATGATGGTGGTGCTGGTGGTGCTGGTGGTGCAATTACTGCAGGGGGTTGAACTTGATTCGTTTGCGAAGCTGCATCAAATTCAAGAATTTCCCCAACATTAGAATCATACTCTTGTACCGATTGAGCACGAAGAAAAAGGGTTGCTGAAAATAATAAAACCAGCACCAAGAAAGAGAGAAATAATGAAAAAATCTTATTATTTTTATTATGTAAATATTCAAGTGCACACATATTATAGTCCCTTTATTTTATATAGTTAGTAAATTGATAATTGAAAAACAACAAAGCTTCAGGTTAGTTCTTGCCAAGCCTTTCGGATGCAATAGCGGAAACTTCAGGAACAGGATCCTTGCGCAACCGATTACAATGATCAAGAATTGCACGATTGTCCGTTTCGAATGATAAATAAATTTCAAGTGAGGATTCTCTAACCAAACCATCCGGGTTATCAAAACTTTTGATTACAAACGATTTTGCCTTGGTAAAGTTATCATTCGTGATCGCAGCCAATAAACCACAAAGAATGCGAGAGCTTTGTTGTGTTGAAAATTTCTCAATTAATTCAAAAAGATTCTCTGTAACCGAAGAATCATTATCGGAAGAACCTACAAGCAGAGATACAAAAGAATCTGTTCTTGTGGGACCTAAAACCCCTTTTAACACCTCAATTGCCTCTGCCTTTACATTAGCTTCCTGAGCCTTAATTAATTCGACTAATTTAGGAAAATCAATCTTGGGGTCAAAAACAGGCAAGATATTAATCATACTTTGAATCCTAAGTTCTACTGAATGCTCTAAAGCTTTTACCAAAGTATTAAATTGTTCGGTCTTGGGACAGGATAACAGGGAAAGAGAATATAAGTTAGCCTGTTCGAAAAAGTCTTGAAATTCAGCTTTTGCAAAGGCTTTGGTTCTGCGATTTAACCTGCCAAGATCAATGGATTGAAAATAACTACCGGAAATTTTTGCCCTACCCTCTTCTTCTGTAACTGAAAGAATAAATTTTTCCGTTTTCGAATGATTTTTAAAATTAACAGACTGGACAAGTTTTAAAACTAGTTCGGAAAAATGACTCTGGGATTCAGTATAATCCAAATTAGATAATTCTTTAAATATTGATTCATCTTCAGCAATTTGCTCATCAACCGATATAGAAGGTTCCTTCTGAACATTTTTTTTAACTGAAGTATCAATTTTTGCACCAACCATTGAAAGTAAAGAAACTAAGTATTGGCGGTAATTAAGAAACGCCACAAAGAGCCAGCATATGCACAACGCAATGATAATAAGGTTAAGACGCCAGACAGAATCGCTTTCAGAATTACCCTGCCAAAAAGGGAGTGTGTAAGTAATAAGCAAACTAATCGTGGCAATCGTGGCGGGTCGAGTTAAGCCATCTACCGCACTATTCATTTGGCCTCTTAATTTCTTTTTTACGGAGAGGAACAGCATTTGTAGCCCCACATATTCAATCGTGAAAAATACAACTTGAGTAATGAATTTACCAACATAAACGGCATCTTGTTCCTGAAAAAGCAATGCTCCTACCGCTGTAATTAACAATAATGCCGGAAGAATAGAGATTGCCGCCCATACGCCACCTCGAGTTAAAATTGCACGCACAATAAGCAACTGTAAGATCAACTGAGCACAACTTGTGTAAGTGTAAAACTGACCAAAAAAATCGTATAAATCGTCTGAATAATCCTTCCTAACTTCAAATTTAAAATTAATGTCTACTAAAGATAGAACAATTGCTGAAAAAACAACCAACCATGTCATTAGAATTGATTGCTTACTACTTATTAAAACACCGAGCTTCCGAATGACGCTGTTAGATTGGCCAACTGCCGGTTGCTGATCGTCATCGCTTAGTTTAAAAAGGTCTGCACGCAGCATAAGAATTAAAGAAACAATCATTAAGACAACTGCAACTAAGCCAAGAGAAAGTTCATTAACCCACTCATTTTTACTTACGATTGAGATTGTAAACCCCGCCAATATGCAGCCCAGAGTCCCAGCGGCACCAATCAAACCCATCCACCTCTTAGACTCGGAAGGGTTAAGAACGCCCATAGCCATTCCCCAGAAAAGCACCATTGGAAGAATAACAATCGTTTCGCAAAGCATGTAAGCAAAAACATAAATGGGCTTTGTTTCACCTTTGTTGCCCAAAAAATAAACTAGGCAAACCATAACAAGTAAAGTAACCACGATTCCAGATGTTGCGATTCTCATTGCCCCATATGCCTGAAACCGCCCACATAAATAAGTGGTAAAAAGAGCTAGAACAATAGATAAACTGGCGGCAGCCATAATCATCAAGGGTATGCTCTCAGGCTGAAAATATTTAAGTAGAAAGGAATCAGAGGTCGCACGTGCCATCATGGAACTTTGGGCAACCATAAAATAAACCAGGCATAGTATTTTTATTTTTTTATCAATTTGAAATAATTTCATCCGGTGGAAATTCATCAATATCGTTGGCCTGTTGTTTGGTTAAAATTTACTAAAAATCAAATTGAAATTGACTATAGTATAACCCTTAAGGCAGATGCCAGTTCTGTAAACAACTTATTTTAGTAAAGTCGTCAATAAATATAAATGTGCTAAAGGAGGATTAGGCAAGAATACAGAAAGATCATATGTAACTGAACTTCAATATTTTAGTAACAAATTAATATAAATTAATTTTAAACTTTAACATTAATTTTTTTAATGAAGTATTTAAATTTTACTTAAATAACAAAACACTATATTATATGAACAAAACATTATTTGCAATTGCGATAACACCAGCACTCAGTGCATTCGCACAACCTGCAGCACCGACAGCAGCTCCTCAGTGTCAAGGCCAACCTGCTCCTGCAGCTGGTTACCCGGCTCCGACAGCAGTTCCTCAGTTTCAAGGCCAACCTGTACCTGCAGCTGGCTACCCGGCTCCAACGGGTGCTCCTCATCATCCAGTAGCAGCTCCTCAATTCCATCAAGGCCATCCCGCCCCTGCAGCTGGGTATCCTGCTCCAACTGGTGCTCCTCATCATCCAGCAGCAGCTC
>CBFHYW010000076.1:0-6139 GCA_965660135.1 Opitutales bacterium | reverse complement strand
ATGATCCACAAGTTCGCTCTGCATGACCGGGACAACAACTTGGCCACCACCAAACACCAGATATCCAAAACGGTAAAACCTTTCAAATCCTGCCACCAGCGAGTCTGCTGAAAACGGCAATGCAAGCCAACTTAGCAAACTAAGCCCTAAAAAGAGCCCAAACACACCCCAGGGAACTTTTGAGTTCACCCGTTTTTCATCCTCATACTTGAATTCTGTCTTGCCCAAAATCACACTGAGGATTGCACCAGAAACAAATATTAAAGGAATGGCCCAAGGCGACTTTGCAACGAGGATCACCGCAAACCCTTGAGCCCATAAGCCAAAAGTGAGCATATTCATAACAACTTTTCGACCGATTTGCCAAGCCGCCCATCCCACAAAACCTGCTGCCATCGGCACAAGAAAGGCTAGCCAATTAGGCAGCTCACCATCAGAGCCCAGAATCGGAGAAAGAAATGATAAAGCTCCCATTAATACGATCATGGGCATAGCCCATACCAGCAATGTAAGCAAAGCCAGTGACCTCCCCCCCTTTTTCAAACCAATCCCGGTAATAACCTGTGTACTCGTTGGTCCAGGAAGAAAGCTACACAAAGCCATCCATTCGAGGAGAGCTTTTTCCGTAAGGTAATTTTTCTTTTGAACAAGACGATCGAGAAACACACCCAAGTGGGCTTCAGGTCCGCCAAAGGCTACCAAAGAACAAAGGAAAACATCCTTTAAATATTGAAATTTAGAGAATGCTGACGACTGCTGCCTCCCGGTATCGCCTCTCTCCTTAGTCACACGGTCTTACAAAAAAAGGTACGGTATATGAAGAGGGCAAATAGAGCTCCAATTAACTGGGCAATGCAAAAGTGCAGAATATCACTCGGGGATATTCCCGCAAAAGTATTGGAAAATGACCGGCCAATTGTACCAGCAGGATTGGCAAATGAAGTGGAGGAGGTAAACCAGTAAGCTCCTCCGATGTAGGCGGCAACAGTAGCGGCCACTCTTTCCTTTGAAGAGAGCAAAATGATCAACAATAGACCAAAAGTGGCAACTATTTCACTGACAAACAGGTGAGTACCTGACCTTGCTTTTTCAGAAAACTGAAGAGGTTCCAGTTCGAAAAAATAATTGGCCAAAACTACGCCAATAATCGCACCTGTAATTTGGAGCACACTGAAGATTATTAACGTAAAAGTATTGATCTCTCCACGCAACCGCATGACCAGAGAAACCACTGGATTAAAATGAGAACTGTGATCTCCCAAGCAAGTGATTAAAAAATACAGAGCAAATACCGTAGCCAATGTATTTGCCAGAAGAGTGACCGCATCATTATCGGTCAGATTTTGCCCCATAATACCGGAGCCCACTACGGCCAAAAATAGAAAAGTAGTACCGAGGAATTCAGCAAAATATTTCGACTTCATATTAAAGTTAGAGGTTTAAGGATTCCGGTAGCGATTCCACATAGTTACGAATTTCATCCCGCACTTGGCGGTAGCATACCAACTGATCCTCCTCCGAAGCTCCCTGTGCTGCCAAATCTCGGGCCATTTTCGGTGGATCGGGGAACCCGGAGTGAATCACCTGGCAATTTGCGGGGAAAACAGGACAAGTCTCATGGGCATGACCACAAACTGTAACCACAAAATCTAAATTATGATCTACAAAGTCTCGAATATTTTCAGACTTTTGACCAGTTACATCCACCCCTACTTCTGCCATCACCTTGACCATATGAGGATTCAGGCCATGCGTCTCAATCCCCGCAGAATAGGCCTCAAATTGATCACCTTTCAAATGACGAGTCCAGCCCTCTGCCATTTGACTGCGACAGGAATTACCCGTACAAAGAAATAAAAGTTTGATTTTGGTTTGCATAAAATTCTGGGTTAATCAGAGAGAAACTATCTTTTCCCTTTGTTTCTTCCGCAATTGATCGGGTGGACAGGCTGTGATACCATCCAAACGGTTTAGATCATCTGCAAGTTCCAAATCTCTTGCGATTTCCTGCTCCATCCAAACAAGTAACGCGTCAATCCCCTTATCTTCTCGATTCAAGGAATAGTGTACCCATCGACCTTCTTTTCGATTTTTTACAATGTTTGCTTTTATCAAAATATTCAAATGATTGGAAGCAGTCGCCCCACTTACGCCAAGCCATTCATGAATTTGACATGCACAAAGCTCCTCTCTTTTGAGAAGAGAAACAACAACCCGCAATCGGTTTCGATCGCCTAACGCTCTAAATAAAATGTTCAAGGACTTAACATATTTAGCCATTCACCTAAATGTCAATTATAGATGCATATGGAATATGCCTTATTTTATCATTCAGTTTAAAAGATTACAAAGGGTGTGAAGAATTGTCACAATAACGGTATATGTTATGAGGTATGAAAGATTCAAGAGTTGGAATGAAGGTCTGCTTACTCACAGAAACCTTCCCTCCAGAAGTAAATGGTGTTTCTTTTACTCTCGCAAGACTCGCCAAGGGTTTATCCGAGCTTGGGGATGAAGTTCAAGTCCTTCGCCCCAAGAGGGCTTACATGGGTTCAGGTGATGAACCTTGGCAAGAAATTGACCTACCAAGCTGCCCTATACCCAATTATCCGCAACTGCGCTTTGGGCTTCCCTGTGCGGGGAGACTGGAAGAATTGTGGAAAAAGGATCGTCCAAGTATTGTCTACCTGGCAACGGAAGGGCCAGCCGGTTTTTCTGCCTTGCGGGTTGCAAAAAAGTTTTCCATTCCAACAGTCTCTGGCTTTCACACCAATTTTGATCTGTATCTTAAGCACTATCGCATCTCCCTGATCAAGCCCGTGGTTGAGGGATATCTGCGATGGTTTCATAACCGCACATCCGCGACATTCGCCCCTACCGATTGGATGGTTGAAGAGTTAAAGAAAAAAGATTATCAAAACCTATATATCCTGAGCCGCGGGGTGGACCGAAAACTGTTCTCCCCCAAACAATTTCAACAAAAACTTAGGCAGGCTTGGGGGGCAGAAAGAAATGATAAAGTCGTGGTCTCTGTTTCCCGCATAGCAGCGGAAAAAAATCTCGATCTAACCTGCTCTCTAATTGAAGGAATGATTGAGCAAGGAAAAGCCAAGAAGGGTGTAATCGTAGGTGATGGGCCTGAACTAAACAAATTAAAGCAAAAATTCCCTAACCTCTACTTTACCGGATGTTTATCAAAACAGAAGTTGGCCGAACACTATGCATCAGGCGATCTCTTTTTATTCTCAAGTGTAACTGAAACTTTCGGAAATGTAGTTACTGAAGCTCTAGCTTCAGGATTACCCGTAGTTGCTTACGACTATGCTGCACCTAGTGAATTCATAAAGGAACAAGTCAATGGATACCTTGCTCCTATGGGAAATGAAGAAGTACTTAAAGAAAAACTAGGGCAAGCTCTCGATCTTGAAAACACGAAAATGAATGAGCTTAAAATAGCCGCAAGAAAATCAACCCAAAAAGCCGACTGGGATTATATACTAGCAAAATTTCGAAACGATCTAACCCAGGTTATTGTTAATAACAGAAAGGTTTCATCCGAGAACTCACCACAAACCGGGAAATGCCAATCAAGTCAAGTTCTATGAGATTAAAAAAAGTAAAACTCAAATACAGAACCATTTTTTTATCCGACACTCACTTGGGCATGCGGGAAACAGGAATTCGCAAACTAAACAATTTTCTTTCCCATGTTTCCTGTAAAACTTTGGTTCTAAATGGTGATTTCATAGACGGTTGGGCACTGGAAGGTAGTGGAGAATGGAAAAAAGCCCACACCCGTTGTATCAGGTTAATTCTGAAAATGGTTGAAAAAGAAAAGACTCGAGTAATTTATCTTCGCGGTAATCACGACGACTTTCTCTCAAAATTTTTACCTTTCACTTTTGACCGAATCAAAATCTGTGAAAAATATATTCATAAGGGAAAGGATCGAAAATATCTAGTACTACATGGCGATTGCTTTGACAGCTTTTCTACCAAACACAAATGGATCGCACGGATTGGTTCAATCGGGTACAATAATCTGATGTGCTTTAATCGCGTGTACAACAAATACCGTAAATTTCGAGGGAAAAAACCATTCTCTTTGAGTGCCTGGGCAAAGGCCAAAGTCAAAAGTGCAGTTAATCATGTTCATCGCTACGAGGATAGCCTCGCAGAGATGGCTCGTAAACATGACTGTCAAGGTATGATCTGTGGTCACATTCATGTGGCTGCTAACCGCATGATCGATGGAATTCATTATCTTAATAGCGGTGATTGGGTCGAATCGAATACCTTCATTGTTGAGCATAAGAATGGAAGATTAGAACTCATCACTCATGATCACTTCTGTAAGGAGTTATCTTCGCTGAAGATAGTCGACAAAATGACTCCAATAAAACAGAAAAGTTACGCCGTTTTAAATCCAAACAAACTACCCGTGGTTGCTTATCAACATTAGATTGAAATTAGTTTTTGAAAACAATGTATCAACCAAGCTTCCCTAAAAATCTTCACGTTTGAGTTTTTTTTAAGTAATAAAATATTTACAATTAAATAGAACTCCTCTTACATTTTATTATTGGTAAGAATAAATTCCTTTCAATAATCTCAGGTAATTACAAATTCATTAAATTAGAAAAATATTTCGATTTTTCGAAATATATGTCAGTATGAAAAGACAATGAATAACATGGAATTAGTAATTTGCGGAGTTATTGGATTAGTTATCTTATATTTGGGGATATTCAGAAAAGAAAGAAAGAAATGTACCAAAAGATCACCAATAAAATTAACCACTCAACGGGGACTTTCACTAGATAAATTGCTTAACCAAAAAAAAGGTTCCACCCTCGATTTCAATCAAAGAAAAATTATATCTACAAACATCGGTTTATATCATTGGATACCTGAAAGTCTAATCGCCCCATGGGAGGAAAGAATTCTTTCTTTTCTTGAAGAATTTCCAATAACTTACATGAAAAAAGAACAGGCAACTGAGGAGATGGAACTGGTTGTTGCCGCAGAAGCATGTTTGCTAATTGTCAACCGACCACTTTCTGACTTCCGGCACCTTAAAGTAGTGCACTTATGGAAAGACGAAATAAAAGAAAATAAAAACATAAGGGGAAGTGCCACACGTCATGAGGTCAACCTAAGTTGGAATTACCTAAAACAAACTGTAAAAAAAGGAAGGGATGGGCACAATTTGACACTACACGAATTCGCGCACCTGATCGATTTTGCAGATGATGGAATTGCCCAAAGTATTCCTGTTTCTAGAAGTTCAAAAGATTTCAAGGATTGGCAAATGGTTGTTGATCAAGAACACGAAAAATTGATGCATGCCTACGAATCAGGAAAAAACTACTCCATACGGGCCTATGGTGGATATGAATCAATTAAGGGAGACAAACCGGAAATCTTTTCATGTGGCACTTCGGCATTCTTTGAAAGAGGTGCGAGGTTAAAACGTGAATCGCCTGAGATTTACGAAAGGTTTGAGGAGTTTTATGGTCTTGATCCTGCATCTTGGAGAAAGAGATGATTTCTTTATTTATGACAATACACTCCTTTCCAATGCCATCTAAGTAAAATGCTAAACGAACGAAGTATATATTGAAGAATTTATTAGATAACCTGGTTACTTTGATAAGGTAAAAACTTCTAGTATCATCAAAATTTTTATAATTAATTCTGGTTCATATCAATGAAAGCTTAAGCCCAGACTCCCTGCTCCTCAAGTTGCCTGGTTGCAGCTTCCGCCCAACCACGATTCGCTGCTGGACTTGCTGGACTGGGATGCAAAACTTTTCCTATTTTAGTTCCAACTCCCGAAAGTGCGATCGTCGCTCTTTTTTCGGCAAACGCGCCTACCCCAATTAACCATTCCGGATCCAGAATACGAACAATCTCCCGAAGATGTTGATCACAGATCATTTCCAATGATTTTGTTTCGGAAACAGGCAACTTATCCGGTGTCCGATTTTTTCCGCTCTCTTCCATAAATACCAACGGGCAATAATTGGCGACAAAGTGATCATTAAAAAAATCATGGGCAGAAGGAAACTTCTCGGAAAACAAACCCCATAATCTCCGCCCACTCACTTCGCTCTTACTGCACTCCAATCCGTCCACT
>CBFHYW010000075.1:0-6160 GCA_965660135.1 Opitutales bacterium | reverse complement strand
TGCACATTCGTTCTTTGGTTCGGGTCGTAGAGATCCATCATCGAGGGAATAGTTGCCCCAGCCATCCGACAAATAGCTTAGGCTTGAAACATTTCACTTGATGCGTACCTGTAATTCTTCTGTTGCTTTTTCAATTATTTGGTTTTGAACATCTAGATTATTGAAATCTAAGATTGTCGATGCAAAGGAAAATAGGGGAAGTAGGAAGAAGCTAAAGTTAAATGTTTTCATAATATACAAACTATTTATTTTTCGGGTAATGGTTAATTACATTTTATCAAGGTAAGAGTGTACAAAGCTTCTTTCTCTGGCTTGAGATGTGTGACCTTCTAATTAACCAGCACGAAACAAAAAAATTATACTTATTTTAAATTCAAAAGTTTAATTTTGAATTAAACTAAACCGATTGGCTGTCTATTTGAAATTTTAAAAGTTTTCCAATTATCCCAGTTGGTGAGGAATAAAATTATCAGAACCATCGTTTTCCAACCAGGCACGATAATTAGATTCAGATGATGCACCAACAATATCGAGATCTTGATCGTTGTCTAAATCAGCAACTTCAATTTGGTCGACTGAAGTAATTCCTGATGCGAGCGTTTCTGCAGGAAGGAAGTTGTCTGAACCATTGTTTTTCATCCACCCTATAACAGATGATCCGTTGGAGGCATAGACCACATCATCTCTTCCATCTGCATCAATATCAGCAATTTCGATATCTGAGATTCCTAAATTACCTGAACCCAATTGTTGTGGAACGAAGTTTTCTGAACCTTTGTTGTTAGCAACTCCAATCCCTGGAATAGTTGAGTCAGAGTAATGAAAGTCGTTATCTCCATCGTTATCAAAATCTTCAATTTCAAGAGCCGTTACATCAGTCAGCCCTGAGGCGACCGAAGCTTGTGGCAAAAAACCTTCAGAACCATTATTTTTAGCCCACCCTATTGCATTTGGGGTTGAATAGGCTAAATCGGGCGAACCATCTTGGTTCATGTCGGATAAGAAGGCTTCTTTTACAACCGAGTTTAATGAAGTGGGTGCCTGAGGAACAAAATTATCTGAACCTTGGTTTTTAAGAATTTGTAGTTCTCCAGTTGATTTATCTAATAAAACTAAGTCTTTATCGCCGTCGCTATCAATATCAGTCGCACCAACTAAATCAGCTGAAAAGGGAGGATTAATTAATAATTCTTTTTTGAAATTTAGCCCAGAATTACGGAGTAAAAATAAATTACCAGTGGAAGAGTCAGCATCGATAATGTCATAGTCACCATCCCTATCATAATCAAATGGGATGGAGGATTTCATTTGCTGAGGAGTCGCCGATAATTCGCTTCCAATAAAAACGGTTAGCGATACTCCAGAAATAAAGGCTAGTTTAGTCAGGCAGGAAATTGCGGTGCCCAACAACTTTTGTAAAATCTTAAATTGGATACGGGAAATGCTCTTTGAACTTAGGGTCTTAAGAACGAAATAAATTGATTCCAAACAATTACTTTTACTTAATTGTATTTTCTTTTCTAGAGGCATTCCTAGATAAAAAAGCAACTTTTTAAGGGAGTCAAGTCATTCTAAGCAAAATTTCGTTTGAATTTATTATCGAATAATTCAAGGTTTTGAATTAAGAATTTCTTTCTGTCATGCCTGTAAATAATAAGATAACCATCGTTACATCAGTTCGTAATTGTAAAGCTGAAACCAAGTTATACCTTGATTCTTTAAAAAAATATGGCCCAGCTCTTTTGGATAAGATTGTTATTATTGATGATGGAAGTGAGCAGGAAACCCGAGAGTTTTTAAATTCCCAGCGAACTTCATATGAACTGTATCGTAATCCTAAGAGTCGGGGGTTTGCTTTTTCCAATAATTTTGGTGCATCCAAAGCGACCTCAGATTGGTTGCTTTTTTTGAATAATGATCTGATTCTTAAGAAGGGGTGGTCTGAGTACTATGACTTATTAGTTCAAGGAAATCAAAAACTAATAGCTATGGGATGTGCAGGAAATATCCAGTTAGAACCGATGTCTGGGAAAATAGATCATGCAGGTGTAACTTTTACCAATGGTATTCCTGAGCATTTCTTGAATGGTGAAGTCTGTATCCCTACAAATGATCATACTGAATTTCTCGCTGTAACCGGAGCCTGCTTTATGATTCGACGAGATTTATTTCTTGCCGTTGGAGGCTTTGATGAGACCTATAAAACCGGCTTTGAGGATATTGATCTATGTTTAAGGTTATCCATGCTGGGTTATAAAAATTATGTCCTTAACAAAAGTGTCATTGTACATAAGCGGAGTAGTACCCCAGAAAGAAACCTCCACCAAAAACATAATTCGAATGTTTTTTACGGAAGGTGGGGAAACATTATCACCCGATTTCAAGAGTGGGAACTAGCGAAAAGAAAACAGCAGTTAAGCAAAAAATCGTCACAAGCAGAATATGGCTATGTTTTAAATAAGAAGGAAGTCTTCCTTTTTTCTGACAGGAATATATTGCATGAATATTTTACTATTTTCCTGCACCAGGGAAATTTAAAATTTGCTAAGCATGTTCTTTCTATTCTTGTAAAAAAGTTTAGCCATGAAGAGGGAACGCAGTTCAAGTCGGCTCAATTTCTAAGTGCATCCGGGAAATTAAAACAAGCGAAGGCAACCCTTACACAAATATTGCAGACGAACCCTAAGCACCTTGAAGCATCTTTGCTTAAGCAAAAGCTTTGTGCTGAAGAAGGTGATATGAAAATAGCCCTCAAGGTTTTAAGGGAAGCCAAGAAATATCACCCAGGCAGTCCACGAGTATTCCTTGGGATTAGTAAGTGTATGCAAGGGGTAGGCAAGTGGCAGGAAGCTGAAAGAAATGCAAGAATTTCGACCCTACTTGATTCAAGTTTTAACCCCGGGTGGAAAGCTCTTTCCCTTATTTTTAAAAAACAAGGAAATAAAAAAGATGAAATCAGAATTCTCCGCCTTTTACTTGATCGTGACCCTCAAGACCTCAGAATCCTTGACCATTTAATCACTGCTTATGCTTCCCTTCAGTTAACTCAAAAAATCTGGGGTTTATGTCATCATTACGAAGGCAGAATTGTAACTATTGGAAGTTTGTTACACTGTGCCCAAGCGTGTTATGAGGTGGGCGATTTTAAACGATGTACTTTCTTTGTTGAAAAAGTACTTTCAGAGAATCCATTCAATACGAATGCTTTAATGCTGAGGGGAAACCTTGCGGTCGCCCTGAAGCAATTTTCCCGGGCTATTGGTGATTACGAGAAAGTTTTGGAGCTAAAACCTGATTCATCTGAAGTATTGAGTAATCTTTCGAATTCAAAATCTTTTATTTGTGAGTGGTCAGGAAGAGAACTCGAAGTTAAGAGTTTGCTCGCTTGGAGTCCGACGGTTAAGGGTAAGTTCGGTGTATTTGAAGTTTCGGGTCTGTATCTTGATGAAGCAGGTGAATATCAAAATGCAATTGCTAAAGCAGAGTTAATCGATGTTAAAATGCGATTGCTCCGTCAAAAACTTGGTTTTTCTCAAGTAAGCAAGAGTGGAAGCCTTAAAAGGTTAGGCTTTTTATCCTCGGACTTAAGAAATCATGCCATAGGTCATCAATTAATAGGTTTATTGGAAAATTTAGATACAGAAAAATATGAGATTTTCATTTTTGCAACTACTTCCCCCGAGGATAGCGAAATTAGAAAAAGGTATGAAGGGTTTGGCGAAAACTTTCGCGATATTAGTGCTTTGTCTTTAGCCGCGAAGGCTCGTTCAATTCACCATGCAAATTTAGATTTACTAATCGATTTGGGAGGCTTTTCCCGAGGACACAATGCTGAACTTTTGGCTTTGCGACCATCTCCCCGCCAAGCTCACTTTCTGGGCTATGCATCAACAATGGGGAAAGGCCTTGTCGATTACACGATTGCGGACCGAGTGGTCATTCCGACGAGCTCATCAAAATTTTATGGGGAAAAAGTTATCCGAATGGATGGTTGTTTTTTTCCTCCCGGTGAATTTGAAGGCTTTGCTCCCCGGGTAAAACGTAAGGGGGTAGGGCTTCCTTCAAGAGGATTTGTCTTTTGTGCGTTTCATGCTGCTTATAAATTAGATCCTGAAACTTGGGCGAGTTGGATGCGGATTCTTCGAGCTGTGCCGGAGAGCATTCTATGGTTAAAGTTTAAACCAGCTGTTGAGGGTATTAAAAACTTAAGAGCGGAAGCAGTCAGGCAAGGTGTGTCCTCCAAGAGAATCATAATGGCAGAGGATTTGCCTGACCGCGCTGCTCATTTGTCAAGAATGACGGTTGCTGATCTTTACCTGGATTGCCCTTTATACAATGGACACGCCAGTGCTATGGATGCATTACATGCAAAATTACCGATCCTTACCCTTAAAGGGAAGCGATTTTGCAGTCGGGTGGGGGAAACCTTTATGAAAAATTTAGGTCTGCCTGAAATGGTTACCAAAAACCTCGATGAATATGAGAAAAAAGCGATCGAGTTAGGACGAAGACCTTCTCGTTTACTCCCACTGAGAAAAAAGATTTCTGAAAATGCTGATGCCGTTCTTTCTCCAGTACTCCATGCCAAAAGATTTCAATCTGCAATCGAACAAATTCTCTCCAAGAAGCCGAAGATTTCTAAAGAATTAAAAACCGCAAAGCCCAAAGCCTCTGTGGAGATTCCTAATGCACTATCTTTAAAGGATTTTACATTGGTTATGATCCGTCCAATTGGGGTGACCAATTGGGCTTACAATGTAAATATGCTCGCAGATGAATTGATTTCATATGGTGGGCAAACGATCGTAATCGAAGCGGCACATTCTGAACATAAAACCTCAGATTTTTCCAAGTTTGTGAAGAGAGTTCCTCAGCTTGGGCAAAGTTATGCCGATATATTAAACCTTGGTCTGAGTAAGGTCACTACGAAATATTTATTTTACTTAGATGACCCACTGCGTGCTTTACCCGCAAAACATTTTGTCGAATGCTTACACCAAGCTCAAAAAACCTTATTGGAATCTAAGATTGGCTTTCTTGGCGTCGGTTCAAATTTGGAGCCCAATACTGGAGTGTTAGTAACAACTACTAACGAGTCACTTGGCTCGAAAATAGGTGGACTTTTTGCGCCAGCCTTTGCTCTCAATTTAGATGCTCTAACTTACACCGGGGGATTTCGCCCGTATAATAAATCACTAGCCCTATCCTGCTTAGATTTATCTTTGAGGATGGAACAACAAGGTTATCGAAACTCTCTGGTGGAGATTGATAAATTAATCTGTCCAGCACACACAGGTAATGATTACTTGAAGTCGGCGGGTGAAAGTATGCTCACACATTTCAATCAGTTATGGAATCTAAAACCTGTTTCTTTAAAACCAAAATACCCAGCAAAAGAAGAACAGGTTGGAGAAACACCAGATTATCAGGAATGGATAAAACTGTGCGATACGATTACCGAGGGTGATATACGCGCATTTAGGGAAGAGGTAGCTAAACTTCAAAATAAACCTTTGATTTCGGTGATTATGCCAGTTTTTGATCCTCCGAAGAAGTTTTTGGTTAAGGCAATTGAATCTGTCCTTGCTCAAGC
Organism: Opitutales bacterium; assembly: GCA_965660135.1. Classification (GTDB taxonomy): domain Bacteria; phylum Verrucomicrobiota; class Verrucomicrobiia; order Opitutales; family Seribacteraceae; genus Seribacter. Next base: position 567 of record CBFHYW010000075.1, on the reverse strand, counting down.
TTATGAAAATTGGGAATTGTGTATTGCTGATGATGCTTCGTCGAAAAAATTTGTCCGTCCATTACTGGAGTCCTATACCCGCAAAGATCCGCGTATAAAAGTTACCTTTCGAAAAAATAATGGACATATTTCGGTTGCCTCAAATTCAGCACTAAAATTGGCGACAGGTGAATTTGTTGCTTTTCTAGATCATGATGATGAACTGCGCCCCCATTCTCTTCTAGAAGTTGCCAAGGTTATTAATGTCAATCCTGCTGCGAAACTGATTTATTCAGATGAGGATAAAATTGATGAGAAAGGCGGGAGGTATGACCCATATTTTAAACCGGACTGGAATTCGGATTTATTATTGGGGCAAAACTACATTTCCCATCTAAGTGTATTCAAGACCTCTCAGGTCAAGCAACTTAAGGGATTGAGAAAGGGTTTCGAAGGGGCTCAGGATTGGGATTTGACCTTGCGTTTCACTGAAAATTTTTCACAGAACTCGATCATTCATGTCCCTAAAGTTCTTTATCATTGGAGAGGGATTGCAGTTTCGACGGATTCTGGTGTGAGACAAAAAAT
>CBFHYW010000074.1:0-6179 GCA_965660135.1 Opitutales bacterium | reverse complement strand
CATCATTTTGAGCGACATGAAAATCTATTGTCCATGGACGAAGTTTATCCGTCATTTGCTCGTAAGCAGAATAAAATTCTTCATCGGTGTAGCCTTCCTGTAAAAGAGCATGCTCAGATGCATTGTACCCCATTAAGTATAGGTAGGTATGAGCTAAATCTGCCTGAAAGCCCAGAGTTTCAGGCATCCCAACGCCTTCAAGTAAATCGAGCATATCTTTCCAACTATGCATGCCCGCCCAGCAAATTTCACCCTCGGCCGCTAGGCGCTCGCCATGATCAGCGGCAATTTTGGATGCCTTGGTAAAGGTATCAACAATTCGAGCTGTTCCTTCACCTGGGTTTGCTTTCCATTGCTCCACTCCAAATTCCGCAGAATCAATACGAATGACCCCACCCTTTCGGGCGCCATGTTCGTTAAAAACCTTGGCAATCCGGCAGGCCATTTTAACCGCATCGAGAAATTTTTCCTGTTGCTCGTCGGTCCCCATAGCAGAATCTCCCACAGTGCCAGGCCATACAGGTGCAACCAAAGAACCAATATCAAAACCCTTGCTTACGATAAGATCAGCAATGCCTTTTAATTCGTCATCGCTGGCCTCTGGGTTCGTGTGAGGTAAAAATAGAAAATAATCAATTCCATCAAATTTTCTCCCATTGACATCTGCTGCAGCGGAAAAATCTAACATCTTTTCTAAACTGATCGGTGGTTCTTGCCCGTCGTCATCGCCCTTGCCTACAAGGCCGGGCCACATTGCATTGTGAAGTTTTAAGGATGATAAGCTCATGAATTTTTTAGAGTTGGAAGTGTAGGAAAATGGTAAATCCATAAAATTCCTAAAAAATGAGCAAGGATAAAAGTTAAAATTTTCTAATTCTCATATTGCGAGAGAGCCCAAAAACAGCTAGTGTGATTAAAAATTAACCCAAATCATTCATGAAAATATTAAAATTAGTTCCTCTCCTTGTTTTATCATCCTTTATAATTGGCGAAGTCAATGCAGCCAAAAAGAAGCTTAGTCCCCAACTTGAAGAACTATTCCAAGGACCATTACTTGATTCAGATGGAAAGGAAGTGGATAAAAGTGTTTTGGCAGGCAAAACGATTGGAGTTTATTTCTCCGCTCATTGGTGCCCGCCATGCAGAGGTTTCACCCCCAAACTTGTTGACTTTAGAGATTCGAACAAAAAAGACTTTGAGGTGGTATTCGTAAGTTCAGACAGGAGCCCAAAAGCACATATGGATTACATGAAAGGCTCGAAGATGAAATGGTGCACCATGCCCCACGGATCAGATGCGGCAAAAGCCTTAAAAAAGAAATATGAAGTTCGCGGAATTCCCTCATTGGTTATTGTATCTCCCGATGGAAAAACGATCACAAAAAATGGTCGTGGTGATGTAACTTCCAATGCAAAAGGTGCTATTAAAAAATGGCAGAAATCCTCGTAAGCATTAAATCTTTGTGAGCAATTCGAATTGCTTTCCCTCTTTCAACCCTGAATGATTTCTCTTAGGAATTGGTTAGCTTTATCTTTTTTAATACTTGTTTTCGGTACTTGCAATGCCACAGGATTCGAAGGAATTGACTGGAATCGTGCGTCACTTTGGTTAAACAAAGGTGATTATATTGAAGCAATTCCTCCTGGAAATGCAAAAAAGATTAAGCTCGAATTTAAAAATGAAGAATCAGGGGAGTGGGAATTACAGAATATAGGACACCTTCCCAAACTCGGTACGGGGAAGTTATATTTCAAAATACCAGAGGATATAGCACGCAGGGATGTTCGGCTGAAATGGAGTAATGTACAAAATCTCCCATATTCTTTTTTGAAGGGACGAAGTTCCTTTGGAGTAAGAAGCGGAAGCCCAAGCGTATTGGAGTCGCAACGAATCTTTGCAATGGATGCCACTTTAACCGAGGATACAAGTACCACGACTGATAATGGAACCGAAAAGGTTCAAGAATCAGACCTTTGGCGAGTTTTGGGTAGCAAACTTTTTTTCTTCAACCAATTTCGCGGACTTCAACTGGTAGATTTATCGATCCCCCAAGATCCTAAAGTTTTATCTCGCTACCGGTTACCAGCTTCGGGAGAGCAAATGTATATTACTGATGATGGTGACTATGCGTTTCTCATTACCCGAAAAGCTCAGCAAGCTTGGCCATACGAGTCAGAAATTAGAATTCTGAAAATTGAGAAGAATGTAATTTCTGAGGTAACGACTATCGATTTACCCGGTTCATATCGTGAAAGTCGATTGATCGACGGTACACTCTATCTGCTATCTGAAAAATGGGAGGAAGATAAAATAAATGAAAAGGGATGGGCATTTTCATATTCCACAAGATTAACTAGCCTGGATCTAGCAAATCCAGAAAAACCTGTACTTTTGGATGTTCAAGTTATCCCAGGTTCTCCTCAAGTAATTTCCGCGACCAATTCAAACCTAATGGTCGTCACCAGAGACCCTGCAGATTATTACAATAAGCATATCGTTCGTATTTTCGATCTAACTAACTTCGATGGAATTCCCAAAGAAACATTACAGATAGCTCCAGGTGGACGAGTTTTGGACAAATTCAAAATGCGTATCCGCAACGGAACGCTGACTATAATTTCCCAAGCTTACCGTGGTAACAAATGGTCTGGGCGCTACTCACTCCTTGAAAACTTCAATCTACAATCCGGAAAACGGCAAGGCTTCCTCGAACTCGCAGAGAGAGAAACATTGTACGCAACTCGATTTGATGGCGATCTTGCCTATGTGGTAACATTCTTACAAACCGACCCACTTTTTATTATCGACTTATCTAACCCAGAGTCTCCCGAAATTATTTCCGAATTAATTGTCCCTGGTTGGTCAGAATATATTCAACCAGTTAAAAATAAGTTATTTGCAGTAGGGGTTGAATCTAATCAAGTTACAGCTTCCATATTTGATGTTTCAGACAAAAAGAATCCCACATTAGAACACCGCTTGTACATGGGAGAAAAAGATGGTTATTCTTGGAGCGAAGCTAATTATAACGAAAAAGCAATTGGTCAACTTCCTGGACTGGGAATATTTCTTATTCCTTATCAGTCGTGGGAGGGGAATCAATACACAAACAAAATTCAGATCATTGAAGTTACCGATTCCGGTTTATTAAAAAGGGGCACGATAGACCATCGCTTTCAAGCACGGCGGTCAATACCTGATGAAACAGGAACTAAGATTTATTCAATTTCTGGCAATGAATTGCGAATTACAAACTTCGTAAATCGAGAAAGTCCAACCCCCCTGGCAACATTCCCTTTGGCATGGAAGGTTGACCAAATTTATTCCAATGAAAACTCGCTCGTCCAACTTGAAGATAAAGGAGGTTATCATTGGGGATGGAATCCAAATGATTCAGATGCGAATGCCACTCTTCGTGTTACTTTAGAAAGGGAACCAGATAATTTAATATCTTCGATTGATTTAGGCCGAGGTTCCCTGGTGGGGAGCTTCGTTAATCAAGGAATTTTACACCTCGCTCTCCTCGAAAAGAACAAGCTGTCAGTTAAAGCTTTCTCTATTTCTAAAGATGGTAAGGTCCAAAAACTGGGACAATCTGAAACACTTTCCAATCTGAATGCAAATGACTCAAAGCTAACAGGCTTTCTTTTAGATAATGAGACTATTTGCTGGGCTTCTCATGGTAGGGCTAATAATTATTATCCTTATTTCCGTTCAATGGAAATTTTACAAGATGCCTATTATCCATCTACCCCATCAGATTCATCAGAAGTAAAAATAAATATCTTTTCCTTCGAGAACAGCTTCACTGGTGCAACGATTACCCATGAATCTAATGCCACCATCTCTGCACCCGGAAATGTTGAATGGAGCATGCCCTTTATCTTAGGTGATCAATTAATTTATGGATCGAAAAAAACTTCCTATCTTTATGACTCGCAAGAAGTATCGCGAATCGTCCAGTCCGATATTAACGCCAGTCTCCACCGATTAGATTTATCTGATCCTACAAAACCAAAAATTATGCCGACTTTGGCTGCCCCCGGATTGCTTGCAGGAGTCAACCAACTGGAACAAAACAGCCCCGAAGCCTTTTTGTTCATGGAAAGTAAAGACACAACAATTGACGATTTTATTCCAACCCCACGAACCAACTCATCCGCGACTAGAAATCGTAAATTTGGCAGAGTGATCACTGCCTGTGCGTTCGACGGCACAAATCTCTTCTATTTAGATGAATTGGAAATCTCACAGAATTCTTCTCCAATTGCATTCTTGAATGACTTGTTTTTCATTGCCCAAGGCAAACAAAATGGATCAGGTATTCAAAGTTATCAACTTGATGAATCTGGACTTTTTTCCCAAAAGGAAAAATTATTTGCAGGAAATGAAATGATCGAACTTGCGACCAATGAATCTTTTCTGATCGGACGAGGAAAATCCGAAATGTTTTTTTCAAAAGTCGACACTCAAAATAATTCCATTGATTCTTTTACGGGCAAGCTATCAGGGAACCACTACCCCATTCTAGAAAAATTCATTTCAACCGATCAGCAAGTCCTCATTCCATCTGGAAATTATGGCGTCGAGCAATTCTCGATCCCTTCTTCTTTATCTAAAAGTGAGAATACCACATCGCCAAAACGAAGAAATGGAATAATTGAAGAGTGGAAAATAGTCGGGGAGAACAGCCTGAAAATCTTTACTCCAAATGAAGTGCCGATAAGTTTTTCCAGCTCAAATGGTAGCGATTGGAAATATCGCCCAAGTTCCAACATTGAACAAAATGCAACAATTCTATCAGCTCATTGGAAAAACCTTTCTTGGTTTGGTAATTTTTACTCCCGCGGATATCCTTGGGTTTTCCATCAAAAATTAAGGTGGCTCTACTTGCACGAGTCCAAGGATAGCATGTGGTTATGGAATATTAATGTTGGATGGTTTTGGACAACCCCTACCGTATATCCTTATTTATTTTTTAAAGATTTAAATTCGTGGGTTTATATTGACCCAAAATACAGCGGTTCAGATATCCGTCTTTATAATTTTTCTGCAAAAGCCTGGGAAAAGAAATTATTTTAAACTTCTTCTGCTCATCGGTGGATTCTAGTTGTCTCTAATAAAGATTTTATTCATGAGTTTTGGTGCAATGAAAGCAATTAAGGTATCCGAATCCGATAATTTACTTGTCGCCCTACAAAATCTTACGACAGGAGAAACTATTGAAACTAAAGGGGGGGGAATAACAATTCGCAACCCAGTTTCAGCAAAACATAAGATTGCGGCAACTGATATTGGCATAGGAGAAAAAGCTTTTATGTACGGAGTATTGGTTGGTGAAGCAACCAGACCCATTTTTAAAGGAGAAAGGATAACAACTGATAATCTGATTCATCGATCTTCAGAATATCATAACAACCAAAAAAGAGAAAACTGGAAGGCACCCATTACTCCAAATTGGGAACAGAAATCTTTTCTTGGTTACCAAAGAACAGATGGTAAAGTAGGCACTGCAAACTACTGGCTCGTGGTACCTATGGTATTTTGTGAAAATGGAAATGTCGAGGTGCTCAGAAGGTCTATGACAAAGGCGCTTGGCTTTGATCAACGTTCTCAATACGAAAATTTTGCTGATGAATTGGCCAAAGCCTACCAACAGGGTGATTCTCCCGCAGCAGTTCAACTACCCCAAGAGAATACCAATCGCCCCTCCCCTATTTTCCCGAACATAGACGGGGTGAAATTCCTGACTCATGGTTTAGGTTGTGGCGAAACAAGGGGAGTATCCCATGAGCTTTGCGGATTATTAGCTGGATATGCCTGCAATCCAAATGTCGCAGGCATAACCATCCTCAGCTTGGGTTGCCAACATGCTCAGGTCTCCATTATGGAAGAAGAGATTTCCAAAAGATGTGCAAATTTCGACAAACCATTCTTAGTATTTGAACAGCAGAAATATCCGTCCGAACGGGAAATGCTTGAAAAAGCAATTCGGCAAACATTTGAAAATTTAGCTGAAATTAACAAAACTGGACGAACTACCGCTCCCCTTTCTAAATTATGCCTAGGGATGGAATGTGGTGCCTCTGACGGATTTTCGGGTATTTCTGCGAATCCATGTATAGGGCAAGTTGCCGATCTGACTGTGGGGTTGGGGGGACGAGTAATACTATCTGAGT
>CBFHYW010000073.1:0-6203 GCA_965660135.1 Opitutales bacterium | reverse complement strand
GATTATGGGCAGGCATTTCAGGTAAAGCTAAGCATCTTGTTGCTTTAACCAATTGATCAGTTTGGTTAAAGCACGGGCACGATGGCTAATTCTTGCTTTTTCATCAAGGGAAATTTCCGCAAAGGTGGACTGACTTTCCAAGGGTTGAAATAAAGGATCATACCCAAAACCTCCGTTTCCTTTTCTCTTGCTTAGGAGCATTCCTTCACAGGCTCCGGAAAAGGTTTCCTCAACCTCCTGCCCAACCAAGGCAAGAACGCAACGAAAACGACAACTTCTTTCATTATGGGGCACATCAATCATTTCGTTTAAAACCTTGTCGTTATTCGCTTCATCATCACACTCCTCTCCGGCATAACGAGCAGAGATGACCCCGGGCTTTCCGTTAAGGGCATCAATTTCAATCCCACTGTCATCGGCCAAGAACCAGGCATCAGTTGGTCCAATTTCACCTAGACCATTTGCCTTGAGTAAGGAATTTGCCTCGAAGGTGGAGCCTGTTTCCTCGACTTCTGGCATACCGCCAATCGCATCGGGTCCAGACACGATAACAGACAACCCTGCCTGATCGAGTGCACTTTGAAGTTCCTTGAGTTTGTGGGAATTACCCGAAGCTAAGTAGATAGTTTTCATAAAAATCCATGAGTTAAATGATCCGGACCAAATACTTCTTCAATGGGTTGAAGAATATTACATTGTTTCAGGTTAATGCCAGCCACTGCATCCATACCGTTAAAAACTTTTGGAGACTGATAGTGAAAGAGGTAATTAATTTGGCCGGACTGCATAAGAGAGCGTGCAAGCGTGGGCCCACCCTCGCAATAAACCGCTGACAAGCCAAGTTCCGAGATAACATGGGCGAGAGAAGTGGGAGAAATCATGCCCTGTTTGTCCGGAGCGACTGGCACAAGATTAAGCCCTAATTCCTTGGCATATAATAATTTTTTGTCCTTCCCCTGGATTTCCTGATTGAATAAAATCAAGGTTTGATCATTGAACTCATCCTGATAAATTTTCCGTAATGAAATATCCGGGGACAGCGTGGAAAGAGATGGGTCGACAATAATTCTTTGGGGACACCAATTCTTTCCCCCCATCCGAGAAGTAAGTGATGGATCATCAATTAAAACAGTGCCTGCACCGACGCAAATAGCAGGAAATAGCCTGCGCCACTTCATCACATCTCTTCGTGCTTCATCCTCAGTCACCCGACTGGATTGGCCTTGTTGATCTGAAACCATCCCATTGGCAGATTCTGCCATTTTCAACGCAAATAAGGGCTTACCTGAAACAATTAGATGATTAAATATAAAATTCAGTCTGGTCGCTTGAATCTGAAAACTCTTGGGGGCCAGTTCCACAGACACTCCAGCATCACGAAGAATCTTGAGAGCACGCCCGGAATGATTGGGGTTGGGATCCAAGCACCCGATGAATACCTGTTTAATACCGGATTTTAAAATCGCATCGGTACAGGGAGGGGTTTGCCCGTCCGTAGAACATGGCTCGAGACTGACAAATAAGGAGGCACCCGGCCGGGGCTTTCGACCGAGGGAAGAAAAAGCGGAAACTTCTGCGTGTGCCTGACCAGAACGTGCATGAACGCCTTCTGCAACAACCTCCCCATTTTCCAAAATGAGAGCACCCACCATCGGGTTTGGGTGCGTATCACCCCATGCCTTCTTAGCAAGAGAGAGCGTGTGTTCAAAATGAACCAAGTTGTCAATTCGATCAACCACGGGTAAGCGATAGTCCAACGGGACAATGGTCTGAACCTTCAACTTCGGGCAAGATATATGCATCTCTGATCGAAGTTGCCAGATCGTCCGAAACAACAAAATAGTCAATCCTCCATCCGACATTACGAGCTCGTGCACCTGCACGGTAGGACCACCAGGAATAAGCTCCAGTTTGATCGGGATAAAGGTGACGAAAAGTATCAATAAAGCCTTCGGCTAAAAGATTGGAAAAACCCTCTCTTTCCTCATCGGTAAACCCGGCACTTTTACGGTTTGTTTTCGGATTAGCTAAATCGATTTCTCTATGGGCCACATTCAAATCTCCACATAGAACCACAGGTTTATCCTGGCGCAATTCAATAAGATAATCCTTAAGGTCAGGATCCCAGGAATCATAGCGGTATGGAATACGCGAAAGATCACCCTTGGAATTGGGAACATATACATTGACCAGATAGAAACCATCAAATTCAAATGTGATGGTGCGCCCTTCCCCTACATGTTGGCCATCCGGAAAATCTTCCCTAATTGAAAGAGGTTCAGTTTTGGAAAAAATTGCGGTTCCAGAATAACCTTTTTTTTCAGCCAGGTGATAATGTCTATAGGGATATCCAAAATCATCATCTGGAATAACATCCTTATTTAATTTTACTTCCTGGAGACAAAGTAAATCAGGATTTTTTTGAGCGACAAATTGATCAAATGTTTTTTTTCGACAAGCGCGAAGGCCGTTAACATTCCAGGAAATTATATCAATCGAAGATTTTTGAGAAGTCATTTAAATTTAAATTTTTGAAAACATAAGGTTGGCATCCACGCCGTAATCTACTACCCATGTTATTCTTTACACAATACTTCAAGAAAAAGAAATTAACATGGCATCTCCAACAGATATTCGAAAAGGCCGAGTGATGGACTATCAGGGCGCTCCTCACCTTGTATTAGAAATGTTGCATCGTACGCAGGGCAGGCAAGCCGGCTTTGTGCAAACAACTTTGCGTAATTTACATAGTGGTTCAACCACAACGACAAAATTTCGTTCAACGGACAATGTCGAATTCATGCATACGACCACTCAAAAGCTTGAATTTAGCTACAAGGATTCCGAAGGACACCACTTCATGGATTTAGAAACTTATGAAGACACGGTTTTGCCAAGTGAGATAATTGGAGAAGATGACTATTTCCTCGTGGAAGGAAATACCTACGATATTTTACTGATTGATGATAAGGCCACCCGTTTGGAACTTCCTGCATCTGTTGAGGCAAATGTAATTGAAGCTCCAGATGCGCTAAGGGGAGATACCGCGGGCAATGTGCTCAAACCAGTGACTATTTCCTCAGGAATCACCATCCAGGTTCCCTTGTTCATTAAGAAAGATGATGTGATCAAAATCAGCACATCAGACCGCTCGTATTTAGGCCGGGTAAATTAATAAAAAAGGATGCCCCCCAATTGAGAGGCATCCTTAATTAAAAGTTTTCCAGGTTAAAAGTATACTAAGCAACCCGTTCAACAACAAGAGGAGCTGGGTTTGGACGCTTAGGTGCCAAACGATAGGCTGCTTTGAAGTAGTCCATCGCAACACTCAGTCTTTTCTCATCATTGTAATGAATGACCATAAGAGGTTCACCTTGTTTCATTTGTGTACCTACCTTGCATAGCTCAGCAACTCCAGCGGCTGGGTCAAATTTTTGATTATCTCCATGAGCGAGAATCTGAACTCCACGTGCAAGTTGCCCGGCATCAATCGTATGTACATAACCACGCTTTGGTGCTGGCATTTTCTTCGTGTGCTTAGCAGTGGGAAGCTTGTCGGGGTCATCAATAACCTTTGTGTTTCCACCTTGGTACTCGATGACATCTTTAAATTTCTGCAGTGCAGTACCATCTTCCAAATGTTTACGCACTGTTTGTTTAGCAGAAAGGGTGGATCCTGCGACTCCAGCGAGACGAACAATTTCCATTCCCAGCTTCATAACCAAGTCCTGTAAATCCTCGGGGCCTTCGCCCTTGAGCAATTCAATCGCCTCTTTTAATTCAAGGGATGCACCCACGCATGAACCAAGTGGTTGATTAACATCAGTGACCAAAGCAACACATCTTCTCTTAAGAGTACGGCCTACTCGGGTAAGTGAACGGGCCAGCTGTTTTGCTTCATCAGCAGTTTTAATAAAAGATCCTTTTCCCCACTTTACATCAACCACTACCCCTTCGGCCCCGGACGCGAGTTTACGACTCAACGTACCGGCAGTAATAAAAGGAATGGAAGGAATTGCACCAATTGTTTGACGAAGCTTGTAGAGAATTTCTTCAACCGGTGAGATTTCACCGTTACGATCTGAAAAAGAACAGCCCACCTTACGCACTTGCGTAGCAAAGTCTTCGAGGTCGATCTTCGTGTTGATTTTGGGAATAGCCGCAAGCTTTTCTGAATTGGAAGTTAAAAACTCTTCATCATCGCCGTTCATTAATGGCATGGCCACTCCTGCCGCCGCGGCCAAAGGACCGAGAACAAGTGTTGTTTTATCCCCCACTCCACCGGTGGAATATTTTTCAATTTTTGGACGGGAAACATCAGACATTTCAATCACTTCGCCAGAGAGCATCATCTCCTCAGCAAAAAATGCAGTTTCCTGTGCAGACATACCCTGAAAAAATACTGCCATCACCCAGGCTGCCTGCTGGTACTGTGGCATATCTTCATCAAGAATAGAATCAACCAAGAAACGAATTTCATCCTCTGAGAACTCGCCTCCGTCTCTTTTTTTCTCAATCAAATATGAAAAGGATGGAGTGCTATTTCTTGAGTTTAGTGCTTTAACCATGGTTAATTTCCTCTAGGGGTGTTGGGGTGTAAAAAAGAAGGCAAGCAACATTATATAGGCAATTAGTTCAAATTTGTCGAGCCTTTTGTTCCAAGTGGTACTTGACGCTTTCGCTCAATATGCTTGGATGACTGCCCATGTTTATTGAATTTGATTGTAGTTTACTCATTGAACGCATAATTCGTCAGGAAACTGCTGACAGTAAGGACTTTGGTGAAAGCTTTGAGCCACAGGTTAGGCCAGCTGATGAAAGGTTCGGCGACTTTCAGGCCAATGGCGTTCTTCCCTTTGCCAAAAAAGCGAAATTAAACCCACGGGAACTTGCCCAAAAACTGATCGATCAGTTGCCCAAGACTGACTTATGGGAAACGAGTATTGCTGGTCCAGGCTTTATAAACTTCACACTTTCTCCCGGATTCTTGCTACAGTGGATCGAAAAATTCTCTAGCTCAAATGCAATTCAACAAGCGGCTCAGACAGAGAGCGGGAAAAAAATGGTGCTCGATTTTTCATCGCCTAACACCGCGAAACAAATGCATGTGGGCCATATTCGATCGACAATTATCGGCGAAAGCCTAGCTCGGCTTTTTGGCTTCCTGGGCCAAGAGGTAATTAAAGATAACCACTTGGGGGATTGGGGCACACAATTTGGTATTCTGCTCTACGCAATAAAACGCGAAAACCTGTCGCTCGAAAATCTGGGCCCTGATCCAATTGCGAAATTGGAAAATCTCTACAGACAAGGAAATAGTTGGATTAAGGAAGATGAGGCTAATCTCATTCAGGCTCGTGAGGAATTAGTAAAATTACAGAATGGGGACAAAGAAAATCTCGCACTGTGGCAAAGAATTAAAGAAATAAGCATGGATTCGTTTCACTCGATTTACGATATGCTTGGCGTAAAATTTGATCATTCATTGGGCGAAAGTTTTTACAAAGATAAAGTTGATCCAATCTATAAGCAGCTTCTCGCTCATGAAATTTGCAGGGAGGATAAAGGGGCATTGGTTGTTTTTCATCCCGAGCACAAACGATTTGCGAAGCAACCATTTATTATTCGAAAATCTGATGGTGCCAGTAATTATGCAACCACTGATTTAGCAACGGTTGATTACCGAAACAAGGAATGGCAGGCTGATGAGATCATTTATGTAACCGATGGCAGGCAAAGAGATCATTTTGAACAACTTTTCCTGACTGTAAAAAAATGGTTTCTAGCAGACAAAAGAGAATGCCCGACTCTTTCACATGTCTGGTTCGGAACAATCCTAGGCGATGATAACAAAGCGATCAAAACCAGAGATGGTGAACCCATTAAGCTAATTGATCTTCTGAATGAAGCAATTGACCGGGCGAAAAATATGGTCCTCGAGAAAAACCCGACACTTGATGAACCCGAAGCGTTAAGAAGAGCAAAAATTATCGGTTTGGGTGCAGTCCGATATGCTGATTTATCTCAGGACCGGACCCTTGACTATGTTTTCTCCTGGGAAAAAATGCTGGCCATGCAGGGAAATACAGCCCCCTATTTACAGTATGCAGTGGCTCGGATTTATAGTATTTTTCGAAAGGTTGAAGTCCGACCTGATGAAACTTTAAGCACGACTTACATGCCAACGACCGATTCGGAAAAAA
>CBFHYW010000072.1:0-6206 GCA_965660135.1 Opitutales bacterium | reverse complement strand
ACATGACACTTTTTGAAGCGATTTTCACCCCCCAAGAAAGTGGCGATTTTGAATTCAGAATTGAGAATCCAGATGATAACAATGCAATCTGGCTTGATTTGGATCAGGATGGAATTTTCGATAGGAATGGATTAAATGGCGACGAGTTAATCGTCGTTCGAAATAGTTACAGTTCCGCTACTTTTTATTCTGGGATTTATGTACTATCTGCTGGCGAAGAATATAAGATTGCGTTCGCACATGGAGAAGGAGGTGGAGGATCAAGATTAAAACCTTGGATTCAGACTCCTAGTTTAGAATGGCAAATTGTTGATCCTAGCGATCCCGCGCAAGATGGTATGTTCTCTGTTCCTTTTGACGGAAATGTAAGTGATGATATCAGTCCTTATGTTATTGCGAGGCATGGTGGAATTGAAAGGATCGTGTTAAGGGATGGAAAGGCAGCAGTTTTTCATGATTTGGAGTCTAGTTCGTCTGCAATTTCTCCAAATACATTTGATTATGGAACATGGAAGCATTTTGCGGTTACGATTGACCACCAACTTGGCCAAATGAAAGTTTTTGAAGATGGTAATCAAACCCAGTCTACATCCTTTACTCCGGGGGAAACTGCTCAATCTGTAGTTGCTCAGGATTGGTTTTTTGGGCAGGGCTTGGTTTCATCATCCTTTGATGAAATGCGCTTATCTAAAACCTCTCGTTCCGCAGATTGGGTAAATGCTTCGTACTTGAATCAAAAACCAAACGCCACACTTCCCTCCATATCCGCTGTAACTGGTCTTCCCAGTTTTACTTCTGTTTCAACATTTAATTTATCAGCAGATCAACCGTTCAATCACAATATAACAGTGACAGGTACTCCTCTTGTTTACACTGCAGTTGGATTACCCAGCGGAATCCTTCTAAGCTCGAGCGATGGTAATTTATCTGGCTCTCCTTCAGTTTCCGGTCAATTCACCTCCACCATCAGTGCACTTTATCCGAATGGTAATCGGGCTGATCAGCAATACCTTTTTACCATCTCTCCGAGTGCTCCCGATATTTTACTTTCTGCACCTCAAGTCGTAAATTCAACTTCCTTATCAATTTCTTACGAGTTGAATTCTACCGGAGGTGAAGACCCTGATGTTTATGTTTTGGCAGATACTGTGGACCAAGGTACAAATTTTTATGCATGGACCTATCGTTTGGCCCTTGGAAAGAAAGGGCTTGGCGAAGGTTCGACTATTTTGGGCGGACTCGCCCCAGACCAGAGATACTATATTCGATTATATGCAGAAAACTCCGCGGGCTTTGACTGGACGGGCAAAAAGTTTTTGGTTCGAACCCAACCATTAATTCAGCATTTGCCTGCCACATTAGGTATTTGGTTTGATGCCACAGATATTTCTGGTAACGGAGTCCTTCCTTTTGAGGGGCAAACAGTTTCTACATGGGTGGATAAATCCGGGAAGGGACGTAATATGTTAAAATCAACAATAGGTTCGGTGATTACCAGTCAACCGGTTGTTAAACTGGAGGGAAGCTCAGGAAAACCGGTTGTTCATTTTGATGGTAAATCTAGAATGCATACGGATTATAATTTCCGTGGTGCAGATACAAATTTGTGGAGAAATGATGGTTACAGTGCGTTTGGAGTTTCTAGGTACACGGGTGGTGATAATGAGCGTGTAATTGCATCTGCCGGTGGTAATTGGTTGTTCGGTCACCATGGGAATCTGATTGGACGATACCATTTTGATGGGTGGGTCGATCAAGGCTTTGCTTCTGACACGAACTTCCATATTTTTGAAACATTGCATGAAGGCAGGTTAACCAGCAATAATCCATCTGCTTCCGTTTGGACTGATGGAATCGAGGGGAATTATAGAAGTGCCAGTAAGCAAGGATCAAACAATAATTGGTTTTTTCCTCAGCAACTTGCTTTCGGTGCGATGACAAGCGGAAGAGAATCATCAAAATGTCAGGTTGCTGAATTCATGATTTTTGAAGGTCTAATTTCTGAGGATAAGAGATTACTTATTGAAGGATACCTATCCCATAAATGGGGTGTTCCCCTTCCGTCATCACACCCCTGGACTAACGATGTTCCCTCATTTGGGGAAGAAATTATTTCTGGTATTACTCCAATTGCAGACACCAACCGAACCGTAGCACCAACGGTCATAAACCGTGCACCAGCCAATCTCAAAAACACCTCTGCGTCTCTTACTGGAAGATTAGTCGATACAGGTTTAGGGATCTTACCAACCAACCCAACGGGTACAATTACCACTTCATTTTTAAATAATGTCGGACTATCCCACCCCACATTGGGAGAAATAAATGCCACAAGTATTTCACAAAGCAGTGCTAACTTGCAGGGCTCTCTTTTGTCAACTGGGGGAGAAACACCAATAATAACTATTGTATGGGGAGACGAAGATCATGGAGCTGATTTTAATAATCTTGCCAATTGGGACTTCAATCAAAGTTTAGGTTATACTGATGTTGGACCATTTTCTACTCCGGTCGGAGGCCTAAATGAACGATCGATCTATTATTTTCGAGTCGCAGTATCTAATTCAATTCGTTCTTTTATGTCTTCCGATGTTGGAGTTTTTGTTACTGATTCGGGTTCTTCCTTGATGCCCGATTCAGTACTTTGGCTCGATGCAAATGATACATCTGCCTCAACTGGAACGTGGTTAGACAAAAGTGGTAACGGAAATCATGCCACTAAACAGGGGAATCCCAGTGTTGTATCCAATGCTCAGAATGGGTTGTCAGTCATGAGGTATACCGGGACGAATGGAGATTATCACAGTTTTGCAAATTTCACTGATGTGCGAACTGTTTTCTGGGTTTTTAAGAACTCGGGTGGGTATTGGCCTCTTTTGGGAGATAATAATAGGTATCACTTCCACCCAATGAATTCGAATGATTTAGTTAATACAAGGCATACGAGTGGGAATGTTAAAAATGGTAAGTTTGCTTTGAATGGAAATACAGCATATTGGAACACATCAAAGCCTTCTGCTATGTCGATTCTTTCGCATCGTACATTAGGTAATGTGGAAGCTTCTAATTTCGCCAGTGATAGGAATAGAAATGGCCGCTATGCCAATTGCGATTTAGCAGAGTTAATCATTTATAATTCTCCTCTTTCGGACGATCAAATAAAATACCAAGAAGGGTATCTTGCAAAAAAATGGGGACTTCGAGGTAACTTGCCTAATAATCACCCATTTAAGTTGGATCATATGTCGAACCAACCAATTATAACAAGTTCGGGAAATGATTCAGCAATCATTGGCAACGCGTTCAGTTATCAAATCTCAACCAATATTTCCTCTCCAAATTTCGCCGCATATAATTTGCCATCGGGAATAAGCTGTGATTCATCCGGATTAATTTCAGGGACTCCAAGTGTGGGTGGTGATTACCATATTTTATTGATTGCAGAAAATTCAACTTATGCTGCTCGCGGAACTCTTCACTTGTCTATTTCAGATAGCACTGCCGAGATTATTTCTTTCCCAGCCGAGAGTATATCCTCAAGTTCTGCTAATTTGCTTGGTGATATTAATCAGACCGGAGGAACGGAACCAAGCGTCACCATTCATTGGGGGGACGATAATGCCGGCTTTGGTGTATGGGATAACAATCATTCTTTAGGAGTAAAAGGAAAGGGGGCATTGTCCCATTTTATCACCGGACTCTCCCCCAATACCGTACATTATTTCAGATTTTCTGGTGATAATACAGATGGTGGAAGTGGGGGGATATCATGGTCTGGGGTGCAATCTTTCACCACCGATTTAAATGTCAGTGCACCCGTTCTTAGTTCAGTTAGTAGTGTTTCAGATATAACCCTTGCAGGAGCGAAGTTTAATTCAGTGTTAAAGAGCACAGGAGGAGATGATAACACAACCGTAACCTTCTTTTGGGGGCAAGGTGATGGCGGGACATTTCCTTCCTTATGGCAACATTCAATTGTAATTAATCAGGCACAAGTTGGAACTTTAGTCGGACAGGTGACCAGCGGACTCGGATTTCCTCGAGAATATTTCATGAGAGTTCAGGCAAGTAACAGTGCAGGTGCGGTCTGGACTCCGAGTACTCTATCTTTTGTTCCTCAACCTGGTAATTCCGGATTTACTCCAATGGATTTTTCAGGGTTAAGATTATGGCTGGATGCATCTGACTTAAATGGCACTGGGGTTACTCTTCCACTTTCTATGGGCGGTTCAGTTTCTCAAGTTAAGGATAAGTCAGGGCAGGCCAATGATGCTGCTCAACTTGTCTCTACATACCAACCTTCGTTTATTCATGGTGCGTTAAATAATTTACCAAATATTCGCTTCGATGGATCCAATGATTATTTAGAATTTGAAAAGATAGAGACTATTCGAACTGTATTTTTGGTTATTAATCGGAAGGCAGGCAATGAGGGGTTTGTATTGGGCGATGATACGGGGCATCATTTTCATAGTGCAAGTAATGCAATCTGGTCTCAGACATGGACTCATCCGAATGTAATTAATGGTTTAACACAAATTAATGGAAATCTGCGTGATGGGTTAACAAGTGATTATAATGATGACACCCCTACCCTTATATCAATCAGAACAACTGGACCAGTCAGGGCGTCGAATTTTTCAAAAGATCGAACAAATGAAATATATTGGAAGGGAGATTTGGCGGAATTATTAATCTACAATGAGGAGTTGCCCACATCTATATTAAGAAAGGTCGAAGGTTACTTGGCACATAAGTGGGGAATAGAATCCTCTTTAACTGGCTCTCATCCATACAGGAATAGTGCCCCCTCTCGAAGTAAAAGTGCTTCGATTACAAAAATATTTTGGGGAGGAACTGACGGAGGAACTGATCCCTCCCTATGGGATAATGAAATTGAAGTGGGAGAGGTGAGTGTGGGACTTAGAAGATTATCTGAGGGGGTCACTGTTTTGGCAGAACCATTACCCAATCAAGCTGGTGCAATATATTCAGCAAATCGTTTGTTGGACGGTGAACTTCCCCAAGACGGATGGAGGAGTTCCTGGACGGCCTGGTATAAAGTCGATCCATTACTCACCTTTAATTTGGGCAAGGAAAGGTTGATGAACAAAATAAGAATTTACTTTCAACCTTACGATCGTGCGGATGAGTTCAAGGAGGTGGAAATTTGGACAGCTGATGAGGAAATGAATTTTTCACTTCTAAGGACCGCCCCTGGGGCTTTTGGACTTAGGGAGCAAGGCATTTTTGCTGAATATGATCTTGAGGGAATCAGCACTCGTGCGATTCGTTTAGCCCCCAAGTTTCAAGGCTGGGGACATCAGTGGGGTGAGGTTGAGTTTTGGGTCTATGATACTGGAGATTTTGCTTCTGAAGTTGAGGGATTAACTAAAGGGCAGACTTATTATTATCGTACTTTCACATCAAATGATGGTGGTTCAGGATGGGCGCCGGACACGATTAGTTTTAAAGCAGAGGATCGAGTAGCCTACAATTCTGGCAAACTTATCATTAATACCACTCTCGGCACTTGGAAGCACAGTGGTGGAGACCAAAGATTTGGAACTATAACCCAAAAGAAATTATCTGACAATATTGGTAATGAATATTTGTTTAAGGTGTGCCGATTCGAATTTGACAGTATTGATTTTAGGGGAAGTTTAGAAATTGAAATAAAGGGCGATGCATCTCTCGAAATTGCCGCACGCAATGGAGACGCATTTATTGGGACTCCGATGATCGTTTCTGGGAGTGATGGGTCCTCGGATTTAATTGGAAAAGCTGGAGTTGGAGGGTTTGACGGTGGAACTATTGGAAGCCGAGGCATTGGACCTGGAGGTGGATTGGGTGGAATCTTGCCAGGTGGCGGTGGATATGGTGGCGCAGGCGGTCTTGCCACAGCTACTAGCGGACAACCGTATGGGGTCGGGGGACTTGCCGACTTGGTCGGGGGGAGTGGTGGCGGTGGTTACACTGTTGATTTTACTGGTGGAGGAGGCGGTGGCGCACTCAAATTGGAAGCCTCAGGTACTTTAACTTTGGACTCGCGCTTATTCTCTCTCGGAGGTGCAGGTTTTTCAGGATCAGGTGGCGGTTCGGGAGGTGCTTTATATCTTAAAGCTGATCATTTAGTTTTAACTTCAAATTCTATACTCGATGTGTCCGGGGGGGCAAATGGAGGTGGAGCAGGAAGGATTTATCTG
>CBFHYW010000071.1:0-6302 GCA_965660135.1 Opitutales bacterium | reverse complement strand
TTATTACAAGCGAAGCAGGAAGGTGGTAAAAAACCCGGTAAAATGCTAACTGGTTCAACTGGCGGTGGTTCTCAACAAGGTGGAGGAACAGAAAAGGAAGCCCGATCTGCACAGGGTAAAGCTTTTGAAAACTCCACATCGCGAAGAAAAACTAAAAAAACAGGTGGCTCATCTCAGTCCGTACCTGCGGAATTTAAAAAAATAATGGAGAAGTACTTCCAAGCAATAGAAGAGTAAATATGAATTTTTCATTCTACCTCGCTATCCCTTTTCTTGTAATAACCCTAGTAGTAAATGGACAGGTACTCTTTGAGGAAACTGACGATCAATTTGTTAAGCAGATTGAAAACACTTATCAAAAGGGAGTCGATTTCCTTGCAAAAACTCAAAATGGTCAGGGTTCATGGGATGATTCAACCTATGGCTCAAACCCTGGTGTTGTTGGAATGTCCATTCTCGCATTCTTAGCCCGAGGGGATGATCCCGAATTCGGTACTTATCGCACATCAATTACAAAAGCCTTAACCTTTTTATTAAAACTTCAAGATAAGAAAACTGGATATATAGGATCTTCTATGTATAACCATGGATTCGCAACCTTGGCACTCGCTGAGATCTACGGCAGAACTAATATTCAAGGAATTGGTCCAGCACTTGAAAAAGCTACGCGCTTAATCATTTCATCACAGAAAAATAACCCGAAAGGTGCTTGGAGATATAGCCCTGAAAGCAATGATGCTGACATCACGGTTTCAGGTGCTCAAATGCTGGCACTCTTCGCCGCTCGAAACGCAGGTATTTTCGTTCCCAATGAAGCAATTGAGAAAGGGAAAGCATTTATTATGACTTGCCAGGATAGTAATGGCGGATTCGGATACACAGGAAGTACAGGAGCGAACTTGCCCCGCTCGTCCATCGGGTGTCTCATTTTATCACTCGCCAAAGATACCGATTCCGAAGCATATAAAAAATCTGTGGACTTCCTTAATAAAAATGCAAGTTTTGGGGATCAGGGGCATAAATTTTATAATCTTTACTACACCTCACAGGCAATTTTTCGAGCAAACCCAAAATTATGGATATCCTGGAATTTCCAAAATTTTAAACAACTACAATCCTCTCAGACCCAAGAAGGTGGATGGAATGGAAACTACGGCACAACTTTTTCCACATCTGCAGCTCTCCTATCCTTAGCATTGAACTATAGATATCTCCCTATTTACGAAAGATGAAAATAATCCAGAGCATGCTCTTTCCATTTATTCCTTTTTTTATAGGCATAAACCTTTTTGCCGGCAATACAGTCCTGCCCAATTCAGATCGTACTGAGTCAGAATCAAATCAAACTGAAATCGTATCACAGAAAAGAATTTTAAACGAAAAAATCCTTCTGTTTGATGGTTCGGAATTAACAGGAAATTTGATCAGGTTGGACAAACGGAAAAATTTATTTTGGCAAAATGAATCTGTAGCAGATCCCATCAGTTTTAACTATCGTTCAATTTCATCAATAAATTTTGACCGCTCGGTTACCCCCCTCAAGCAAATACCACATGATCGTAAATCCCTGAGATTGTATTTTAAAAATGGTGATAAATTGAGCTGTGAATTTGAGCAATTAACCAAAGAACACCTAATCATTAAATCTAAATTTTCCGAACGTCTTTCAATCCCAACTTCAGATATTCAAAAATTGGAATTCCTACCTATTAGTCATCAGACTCTGTACGATCCATCCCTTGGCCTCCAAGACTGGAAAAAGAGTAATAGTAAATCATGGATTATTGAGGATACAGATTTTGTCTCAGTCTTTTCTGGGAGTATCGGTACAACACTTCCAAAAAAAGACGCTATTGAAATTGAATTTGAAGCTCAGTGGGAAAGATCCTTCTATTTGGCAATGCGAATATTTTCGGATTCAGACGGCTCGACTTATGGCAATGAAGGCTATCATTTATCATTCTCGAATAATCGCCTTAACCTTCAAGTTAATAAAAGAAAAAAAGGTCGAATTGTCCGTGAGACAATCGGCACACTCATGCTCGATGATATGATGAAAGAAAAAAAGGCTCATGTCCATGTATTGGCACATCGGCAAAATAAAGAATTCATTATTTTTATAAACGAAAAACAGGTTGCACATTGGAAAGATTCAATCGAGGATTTTCAACCAACTGGAAATGGTATTCTTTTAATCAACCAAGGGGGAAACTCTTATATTCGATTAAAACAATTAAATGTTTCTGGCTGGGATGGTTCTTTTTTTCCAGCGCAAAAAAAAGATATTATATCGCAGAAGAAAGTAGAATATGTCGTAATGAATAATGGAGATTCAACTCCAGTCTCCTCGATCATCGGGAAAGATGATTTATTTTCAATAGAAACAAAAAGAGGAACTTTTGATCTACCTAGAAAAAGAATTAGAAATATAAACTTTCCTGAAATATCAAATCAACACTCTACTGAGCCACAACCTGAGCATATATTATTAAACCAATCCCTTGGCCAATTAAGTTTCAAACTACAATCTATTTCAGAAAGCACATTAGTGGGTCTTCATCCGAGCTTTGGTAAGTTTATTCTTCCGCTTAAAAGGATTAAGTACATGAAATGTAATTTGCACCTGCTTCGATTACGAAAATACTTAATAGCTCTTAACTCAGCGAAAAAAGCATTGGATGAACAACAACCTGAAATTGCACTTTCGATCCTCGAGCAATTAGATCCTCCTCTTCGATCTTGGTATTGGAAACGTCTTACTTTTATTGCAAAAAGTATGAAAGCGGAAGAGATACTTAGTTTTTCACCCCACAAAGATCAAACACTTGCCTCTGCAACTTTTGCGGGAAATGGGGAAACTATTTTGTCCACCGGGATTGATGGGACATACTCGCTGTGGAACGGTCATGCGAAACTTGCATCCGGAACTTTTTCCGAATCTCATAAATCCGTATTGGAACCCGGCCGGCTTGCGAATGAAGAACAATCTATGGTTTCAATTACCTCTACCTATTGGCTTAGCGAAACAGAAGTTACCCAGGAGCAATTTGAATCCATTACTTCCAATAATCCAAGTCCTGAAAAAAATGCAACCTTGCCTATTATTTGTACATGGTTTGAAGCCGTTCAATTTTGTGAAACTCTTAATAAAAAAGAGAAACCGCCATCAGGTTATATTTGGAGGTTACCTACAGAAAGCGAATGGGAACGAGCCTGCCGGGGAGATTCGACAGGCCCCTACTGCTACACCGAAACGGGCTCTATTCAAACTGACGAAAGCTCTTACCGTAAACACCTGAGCAAATACGGCTGGTTTGCGGAAAACTCATCAGGTAAAGTACATCCGGTTAAACAAAAACTGCCTAACTCCCTGGGGCTTTACGATATGCATGGGAATGTTTGGGAATGGTGCTTGGACGCAACGGAAACAAATAAATCTCTCTTTCTCCAAAACCGAACTCCCGGAAGGTCCAACCCGTATACCTCGGTTGGGGATTGGAGAGTTTTGCGGGGCGGTTGCTATGATGTCGACTACAGTCGTTGTCGATCAGCC
Organism: Opitutales bacterium; assembly: GCA_965660135.1. GTDB lineage: Bacteria > Verrucomicrobiota > Verrucomicrobiia > Opitutales > Seribacteraceae > Seribacter. The sequence goes on along the minus strand of CBFHYW010000071.1, from coordinate 2,749 downwards.
TATCGAGGGGCCAATGCCCCATCGATTGTTCAGCAAGATCGGGGGTTTAGAATCGCACTAGGTCGGGACTTTAACCAAGAACTTAATTCCACCGCCAAAAAATTACCCGACAACATTATTAAATTAGAAAAACACAGGCTTACATTTCTTCCTGTTCCGCCCAAGGATTTTATCATGGGAAGTCCAAGCTTACTTACCTCGCCCAAAGCAATTACCCGTTCATTTGGGGACGAATTGATTACTGGGTCAATTGACGGCATATTTGGAATTACCGATTTTTCAGGCGAACCAGTCAAAAAGATTGCCGATTTAAATTCTTCGATTTCTAGTCTTTGTGCATCCAATAATAATCAATGGATCATAATCGGTTGTGCAAATGGTACAGTTCATGTGTATGATGGAATTACACTAAGGAGGAAAAAAACCCTGCAAGATCATTCCTTTTCCGTCACAGGGCTTGCTATCTCAAACAATAATGAAAGTTTTTGCACATCTGGCTTAGATGGAAAAATTCATTGCTACTCGCTCCCCACCTTTGCAAAAAATTGGGCCGTCCATGCGATTGATCATAACACGAGCTTTGATAATCTCGAATACAACCCTCAGGGCACCAAGCTACTAAGCTCAGGTTCTGGTGCCACCCCAAAGTTATTTTCTGTTCAAACAGGCAGGGAAATTAAAATGAATAACTTCCCCTATCGCGAAATTCAAAAAAGCCGGTTTTTACATGATGGAGAATCTTTTGCCTCAATTACTAAAAACGGGATGCTTATATTTACTGAAACCACTCGTGGGCTCGTATATAAAATTGTTCGTCTAAATCTTAATAAGGTATCAGATTTTTCTTTTTCGCCCCACGGTAAAAGAATAATTGTTTCAACTGAAGAGGGTAGCTGTTCAATTCGAAAATCACCCAACAATAATACTCTTTGTATAAAAAGTGAAAAAGATGGTCTGCGATATTCACCCGATTACTTCTTTGCCTTAGCAAATAAAACCGAACCGATTTCCAAAAATTTATCCGATTTTCTTGCCCACAACGATTTCAAAAAAACATCCGGGACAAAACAAAGAGGATACCAAACTTCGCCAGACGGAAAACTTGTGATCACAACGATTGACGGAGCACTCCGCTTATGGGATTTGGAAACGGGGATATGGATAGCTACCCTGGGAGATAAATTTGTATCCCCCTTTAATAATTGTGCTTTTTCTTCAGACGGGAACTTCATTCTAGCCAGGCTCAAATCCAATCAATTTCTCATTTACCCTACCGATCCATTACCTTATTCAAGATCTGATTTGCCCGAAGAATTCAAGGATCTAGAATCCTGTTTTTGATTAGCTTGATTATCATTAACCTTCGGAAATTATTTTTAAATTATTTTAGGGTTGAACCGAAGCATAGTCTTGTTAGCAATTAATGTGGTTATAAATTTACCAAAATGTTATTAAAAAATGATCAAACTTAAGAAAAGTACTCAGACTTCGCTCTTACTCGGTCACTTTACATTATTTTTCCTGTTGATGGGATGCTGGGGAGGTGCTCAAAGTGAGCTTCCAGATGCTCCACCTCCTTATCCAAACTCACCTTATTTTCAAGGATCGGAAAGTACGAATGATTATACTCCACCGCCATCTCCCAATCCACGAGGCGGAACCTACTCAAGGAATTCAGAGTCACTGGCAACTAAAACCAATTCTAGTTATTCTGGACAATCAAAAGAAAAAACTTATACGCTTGAAGCACTTGGTACCATTTGGGTATTGATACAAGATAAATTTGGAAACGAAATTCAATGGATGAGCCTGGCAGCAGGTGATATTGTACCCGTTAACCATAACCAACCCCTCACAATTACTTGCTCTCGAGGCGAATCCTTAAAAATCACGACCGCAGACGGAAAACCCTTTCAAGTCGCCGGTAAAAATAAAGGCATCACAATTGTTCGATTGCCCTAAATCGTGACTCTCCGGAGTTTTGATTCAAAAGAATCTATACAAAAAGATTCAAAAGTTAAAAATACTCCGATTATTTGCTTCCTGTAAAACCTCAGGAGGAGGCTGTTCGAGTCGTATATTTACATAGGCACACAACCCCTTAAGAAATTTAAAGGAAATTAAACTCCATCCATAAGTTTCTCCAGTGACCTCATCAAAAACCGGACGACGATAGTCCCAGAGATATCCATTTCCTCCGTCTAGACTCTTACCCTCAGGTTCACCCATTAATTCTTCTATCTCGATTCGGTTTCTGCCAATTGAAAGAGTTTCTAAATTACTTTTTCGATAAACAACCTTGTATTCAGGTTTTTCCAGAGAAGCAGGAGGTTCTTCATTTAAATTTTCTTGGCTTTGGCTTTGCTCATCGGAAACATTACCACCACCCTGACCTACTCGACTATATTCTACCTGCGTGCAGGAAATCAGGAAAAAAGAAGGAACTAGAAGACATGTAAAAAATTTTAATTTGCCCTTAAAAGTAGCCATTTGCAGTAAGTTCATAAAGAGAAATTAGTAAAATCTTTTGAAACCATAATTCTAAATAATCAATATCCGTATTATTAGTCAACATTCAGAAATTTTTTACCTGAAATAGGGAGAATTCTGAAAATAAAAATTTAAATTTAAAATGGCGGAGAGAACGGGATTTAAAATCGTTCATACTATTTAACCAAGCAAGCGATTATACCCCCATATTTCGCTATGTACCCTTCTATTTATCGGGCATTAAGGACTTATGGGTGAT
>CBFHYW010000070.1:0-6396 GCA_965660135.1 Opitutales bacterium | reverse complement strand
AGAATTAATGCTCTTAACCGATAATTCTTTATCAGTTAATTTTTCAATTTAGTTTAATACCAAGCTTTATTGCTTCATTCGGATGATCAAGCATTGCTTGTTTAAATTCATCTAAATCAAAGTCTGCCACCACAAAATCTCCGTTTTTGAGCGTCGGAGTTTTGGATTGTCCGCTACAGGCAACCAAATCAGACATTTTTTCAGGATCAATCCGTACATCGATGATCTCAAGTTCAAATCCTATTTTTTTGAAGTAGTCCAATGCGTCAATACACCATGGGCAACCCTGCTTAACAAATAATTTTGGTAAATTCATAGAATTACTTATTATTCTAGTTTTAAAGATTTTAAAAGTGATTTCGTAAATAGCTCTTTGCTTTTTTTTATTCTCTGAACATTCTATCTGCAAATGGCAGAGGAAGAAAATAATCCGGTTAAAGATAATGCCTTTATTCATGTTAAAGGTGCCCGGGAGAATAATTTAAAGAGTGTAACTGCACTTTTCCCCCGTGGTCAATTAATTGGAGTTACGGGCGTGAGCGGATCGGGAAAATCTTCCCTTGTTTTTGATGTGCTTGCTGCTGAAGGGCATCGAAAATATGTGGAAAGTTTATCCACCAAAGCACGCCAAGCCCTGGAGAAAGTCCGTCGTCCGGATGTTGATTATGTTGAGGGATTATCTCCTGTTCTTGCAATTGAGCAGGCGGTAGCAGGTTCCGCCGGTCCACGTAGCACTCTTGCTACTGCAACTGAGATTGCCGATTATTCTCGTTTACTTTGGGCAACAGTTGGCTCACCCCATTGCCCGCTGGATGGGTCTCCAGTTACCAAAAGAAGCCTCGATGATTGTGTTACTCAATTATTGTCCGATGGGGATGGCAAGAGAGTGCTCATTTTAGCACCAATTATTGAGGCAAAAGCTTCGGTCTTAAGGGAAGAACTTCCGAATTACGAGCGCAGGGGCTTTCAGCGTATTCGAATTGAAGGTGAAATTAAGCGTTTGGATGACAGAGACCTTATTCCTGAAAAAACCAAGGGGCGTACCTTGCAGGTCGATTTAGTAATTGATCGAATGAAGGTTGATACAAAAAGCCGCAGCCGTTTGGCTGATTCTCTCGAGCTTGCTTTTAAGGAAGGGGAGGAATGTGCCTTTGCCTTAATTGAAAATACTGATGGAGGATTTGACGAGTCCTTTTTTTCCCAAAGTTATGCCTGTGAGAAATGTGGTTCGACTTATCCCAATTTGACCCCCAGACACTTTTCATGGAATCATCCAGACGGTGCCTGTGAAACTTGTGCGGGCCTAGGCCAGGTTCTTTCTTTTCAGGAAAATTTAATTATACCTGACCCAACTCTTTCGTTAGCAAAAGGTGCGGTAAAGGCGTGGAGGCTGGGTTCGAGAAAGATGGTCAACTTGAGAAATAAAATTCTCAAAGAGTTAGCCGAGCAACTACCTTTTGATCTGAAACAACCATGGGGGGACTTGCCAGATGATGTCCGGGAATTTTTGCTTCACGGTGATAAGGATAAAATCTTTGAATTGAAGTTACAAATTGGGCGTGGGAAAGCTAAGAAACAACCTTTTCCAGGTATTTTATTCGACCTTGGGCAAACGATGAAAAATACAAGCAGCGAGAGTTTGCGTACCCGCTTGTTGACTTTCCAAATAGGTGCTACCTGTCCAACTTGTTTGGGGAAAAGGCTGTCCTCCTTTTCTCGCTCTGTGTTACTTGCAAATCAATCTTTTGATTACTTCCTTTCTCTTTCAGCCGAAGAAGCTTGGTCTTTTGTTATCAAAAAGGTTTTGAAGGATTCCAGGTATGAGAAAGTACTTGATGCAATGAGTGGATTAGAGCAAAGACTTGGTTTTCTTAATCAGGTTGGTCTGGGCTACCTTACTTTAAGCCGCCCGTATTCTACATTAAGTGGTGGCGAAGCACAGCGTGCACGACTAGCCACACAATTAGGTATGGGGTTAGTCGGTGTGATCTATGCTTTAGATGAGCCAAGTGTTGGTCTGCATCCATCAGATCATGATCGATTAATAAAAGTCCTGTATGGTCTGCGCAACCGGGGAAATACAGTTGTCGTAGTTGAACACGATGCAGACACACTTCTTTCCTGCGATCACTTACTTGAAGTCGGCCCCGGTCCAGGCACCGAAGGTGGGGAGCTTATGTTCTCTGGAGATGTGAAATCCTGCCTGAAATCAAAAAACAGTGCGACCGGACCATTTCTGTCAGGGAAAGAATGTGTGGAGAAAGATGTTAAAGATAAGCTTCCTGGAGATGAGCAATTAATTATTCGTTCTGCCCGGGCAAATAATTTGAAGGAAATTGATGTTTCTTTTCCGGTTGGACTTCTTACCGTTGTTTGTGGGGTTTCAGGTTCCGGAAAGAGCACGCTGGTCAATGAAGTTTTGGCAAAGTCTGCTGCCAATCAATTACATCGGGCAAAGCAATTTCCAGGGGCACACTCTGGAATTGAAGGTTTGGAATTTTTTGAACAAGCCGTCCGGGTTGATCAATCACCCATCGGAAAAAGTCCGCGTTCCAATCCTGCAACTTATGTTAAACTTTTTGATTTGTTGAGAAAGTTGTTTTCTCAATGCTCCCTAAGTCGAGTTCGTGGATATAGTCCGGGTCGATTTAGTTTCAATCTACCTGGAGGGCGGTGCGAGCGGTGTAAGGGGGATGGTATGGTAAAGCTGGATATGCAGTTTCTTGCTGATGTTTTTGTCGAGTGTGAAAGTTGTAAGGGGCAGCGTTATAATCGCGAAACTTTAGAGGTTCGCTTTCGTGGGTATAATATCGCTGACATACTGGGCATGACTGTATCTGAGGCAAAGGAGTTATTTCTGAAACACCCTGCTGTATTGGGCAAACTCGACACACTGGATGCAGTTGGATTAGGATATTTAAAACTTGGGCAAGCGGCGAACACACTATCTGGTGGGGAAGCCCAGCGTTTAAAGCTTTCTTTGGAACTAAGTCGAAAGCAGAGTGGAAAAGCATTATATCTTTTGGATGAACCAACCACCGGACTACATTGGCTGGATGTTCAGCGATTGATGGATTTATTATTTAAACTTCGGGATGGTGGGAATACTCTGATCGTAATCGAGCATAATTTAGATGTAATTCGCCTTGCTGATCATGTGATTGAAATTGGCCCGTTAGGTGGAGAGAAAGGGGGTGAATTAGTATTTGCTGGCACACCTACCCAATTGGCAGAAGGAAATACATTAACAGGAGGCTTTTTGCGAAAGCAACTTGCGAAGGTTTAGCCTAACATTTACTAATTGAAGAATAAATGGAAGATTCACAAAATAGTGGTGCACAGAAAGACTTGCTGACAATAAAAAGAGAGGCTTTTTGGCAGTTATGGAAAAAGCGCGGACTGCTCGTGGTCGCTCTTCTCTTACTTATAATTCCCCTTTACGGAACCTTTTCGCCTCTTTTTGAATTTATTCTCTTTGCTGTATCTCTGGCTGCTCTTACTTATCCTGTATTTTTTCGCCCAATTGAATCTCTGGGCATTAAGCTCTTTCCTGCTCTTGACACTAGAAGGCGATCTGAGCTATGTGCTGTTTTAGCCACCGTTTCCTTACTTTTGGTTATTTTGTCCCCTTTTTTATTGGTTATCTGGGAATCTTCCGGCCCGCGCCAGGGAATGTCAGAAACAATTATATCACTTGCGCTTGGAGAAGAAGAGGGTAGGGAGGCACTTTTGCAAAGTATCTCTGCCCGTATTCGGGAAATTCACGAAATTTATCCTCGTCTGCCATTGGATGAAGACAAGGCGGTTCAGTTCGTTTCCAATTTAGTCGGCGATACACAGGAGTTCTCTGGCACATTTTTGGAATTTCTGTTCAAAGGGACTCGTGGCTTTGTGGCTGAGCTTGCTCTTGCCTTAATTGCACTTTCTTTTCTTTATGCTCATGGTTCAAGTTTTCTTAGGGGAGCCATGAAAATAGGTGGTTTTGAAAAAAAGGAGGTTCATGCATGGCTCAACCTTCACCGTAAGATTACCTTACGCTTACTTAATGATACCGTTCTGACATCACTAATTCGGGGAGTCGCATTAGCCTTGATCGCTCATTTTATAGGTGGATTCTTTTTTCTCCCTGTTTTCTTCCTCGGTGCATTTATTGGCCTGGTGCCTGTGGTTGGTAGTGCCATGGTATGGCTCCCACTTTCTTCTTTGGTCTGGTCTAGGGGCGAACCGGTCACTGCACTCGCAATGGCTGGGTTAAGCTTATTTCTTAATTATTTAATCAGTCGAATTCGTGCTCGTATGGGCAGACGACTGCATGAGCAGGGTGCTTGGTTAAGCTTTATGCTTTTTCTTGGTATTATTGGTGGAATTCTTTCCTACGGGCCGCAGGGTTTTATAATTGGCCCTATGGCGGTAATTCTTGCTTATGGGCTCGTTCGTTTTCTGGCGAACCAATCAAATTCGTTTACCAAGGCCTAGTCGGCATCAAATATCTTAACATTCTCCCATAAATGAGCACAATCCTTGATGAATGCCAAGTGGATTGGGTCAACTTGATAAGCGTCATGATCTTCAATGCTTTTTAATGCGACTGTGAGTGCACAGTCATAAGAATCATCAACCACCGGTCTCTTGGCCGTATTTGCTGGTGTGCCAATAAAGGTGTGTTCAACTGATTGAATCGTTCCCAGACTATCTACTCCTTTAAAAAATTTAGCCCGGTCTTCATCATTTAAACCCTCTTTCAGCCAAAAAATTACTATGTGAATAAGCATTAGTTTTTTTTGCCCATAATGTACCAATTTGCAAACATTCTTTTAATTATTTGCGGATATATCAATAGATGATCTCTTTCTACTTGCCTCCTTATTTGAAACACTCAAAAATGCCCCCCATTATATTACTAGAATAATTCAATCGATATGAGTAAATTTCGTACTATCCTACATCGTAATTACAAATTTTTTGTAATTTCTGCTAACTTTGTTTTTGTAACCTGTTCGTTGTTCATAATGGGAAATGGACTCCATGCACAACAAACTGATAATCCAGTAATCTCCAGTGCCAGCTTATTGCTTCCTCAGGACTTCTTTTTTAATAAGGCTGGTTACGTAAAAGAGCTTAACTCGCTTAAAGGACTTCGGGCATCATCGCCAAGAGTTAAGCAACTGGCAGATAAGATTGCCCAAGACCTACGTTTAAAGGGATATACTTTCAGTCGAGTGGAACCTAAGTTTTCGACCTCATCCAAGGGGCGATTGGATTTTGCTGTCCTTGTCGGGAAAAATGGAGATTCTTTTGTTACAGGTAATGATTGGCTTTCTACAAACTCAGTTCTAAATTCTTTGTCCTGGCAGTCAGGAGATTTTTTCAACTACGCAGTTTTTCAGAATTCTGCTGCAAAATTAAATGCCAATCGTTTTGTGAATGTTGACAGTAAACTTAAGCCTAGAAGAAGTAGATCAGGTGAAATCATCGTTGATGCTGACTTTAAGGTCGAAGATTCCTTGCCGCTCGTATTAACCGCAAATATTGCTAATGACGGAAATGAAAAATCTTCTGGATGGAGATCTACCCTCGGTCTCGAATGGTGGGAGCCTTTCCCAACAGCTGACAAAATTTCTGTTAGTTGGTTAACTGATCCAGAAAATACCTCATCACTGAACTCTTTTTCCGCTCAGTACTTAGGTTCATATTCAGATGATTGGAACTGGGCATTATTTACCGGTTTTTCTGAATCTGAGTACAATGATGTTTTATCACCAGTAAGCTTTGATATTTTCGGAGAAGGTTTTTTTGCTGGATTCTTTGTCTCGCACAAGTTTGCTCAACTTAGTTCAGGTTCTGTTTCTTTTAATGCTGGATTGACTTACCTTGATCTCGAAAATTCCTTCAGCTTTGTATCTTCACCTACAGCTGAAAATAAGAGTGAGCTCTCATTTTTTGTTCCACGATTTGGGCTACAAGGTACATTTGATAATCCTGAAGTCTTACCAGGCCGATCGTTTTGGTCGTTATCTGTACTTACGGACGCTGGTTCCGCTGATGACGCAGAGTTAAAGCTTCAGCGACCCGGTGCATCATCTGGGTTCTTTGCCGGCCAACTTTCTCTGACAACACTTCAATCCATTGCTAAAACAAGGCAAGCTATTGATCTGTATTTAAATTTTGCATCTCAACTTTCCAATGATGCACTTCCCTCCTCTTTGCAAAAATCTATCGGAGGTGTAGACACAGTACGTGGTTATGATGAAAGGGAAGTCTTTGGTGATCATGGATTTAATCTAAATTCTGAATTACGATTTGGCGCCTTTTCAGTTGGAGGTAAGGGTACACTTCAACCTTTTACCTTTGTAGATGTCGGGTATGTTAGTTCTGAGGAATCTCTTTCCGGGTCGA
>CBFHYW010000069.1:0-6635 GCA_965660135.1 Opitutales bacterium | reverse complement strand
TAGACGGATAATCAAAGAAGTGGACTGGGATAGGTCCCGCTCGTTACCAACTGAGCAACTGATTCTATGACTCTGGGTTTGTCTTCCTGATAAGTTACACCAATCCATGTGCAACTGGCTGAGCGCACGAGAACCTGGGCTTTTTCTTCTTTGATCCATTCATCCACTGCTGCGGGAAGATAAAATTCTGATTTTTCTGAGTCCTCAATCGAAGACAGAAATTTTTCAAAACTTTGCTCAAGTAATCCAAATACATTGGATGGAAATGCCCAGACATTCATCGAGACAATTTCCTTCCCTTCCAAGGGAAGCTCCTGGTTAAGTGAATTCATTCCACTAATTGATTCCCTTCCCGAGATACCTGTCCATTCTTCAACAGAGCTGAGTAATCCATCTTGAGTCTGACAAATTCCCCGGGAAACAGATCCGTGTTCGGAAAGGGTTTGTTCTAACTGAAAACCGACCATGGCACACGACAGCTTATTCCCTGAGGGATTTTTGGAAAAAGTATCAATTAATTCAGAAAATGTTTCTGCACCATAATAATCATCCGCATTGATTACTCCAAAAGAACAATTCTTAAGCTCATCTCTTGCCGCCCAAACTGCGTGTCCAGTACCCCAGGGCTTTTCACGCCCGGGTGGACAGGTGAAGCCCTCAGGAAGGTCCTCTTTTTCCTGATAGGCATAGGCCACTTCCATGAGGCCGGCATATTTACTTCCAATCTGTGATTCAAAATCAGCATGTAATTCTCTGCGAATTAAAAATACAACCCGTTGGAAACCAGCTTGGCGGGCATCATAAATGGAATAATCCATCAAGGTTTCCCCATTTGGACCAATGGGTTCAAGCTGTTTAAGTCCACCGTAACGGGAACCCATTCCAGCAGCGAGGACAAGAAGAGAAGGTTGTTCAGAAGTCATTTCTTATAGCGAAGGATAAATAATCAAGAATGTCGGTTACATAAACTGATTCCTGCCCATGCTGACGGGCAAGGACTTCAGCGGCCCGACCATGCCAAAGCGTGCCCAACACGGCAGTAGAGAAAAGATCATATGCACCCTTGGCAAGAAGAGCACCAATAATTCCGGTAAGCAGATCACCGCTTCCTCCACGGGCAAGCATCGAACTTCCGGAAAATGAATATAAATGTTTTTCTGGAGACACAATCTGTGGATGAGCTCCTTTCATCAGAACAATGGAACCTGTACTGGTGGAATATTCCTGAACAGATTGAGAACCGGCTATTCTGGCAAACTCTCCAGCATGCGGGGTCAGGATCAATCGATCAGGAAAAGAAATTTTTTCCAAAATCTCTGGGCGCAAAGCATCGGCATCCAGAATTGCAGGTCCATCCCAAATCTTTAAGACCTCACGAACGAGGGAAGCTGTTTCGCCCTCCGCACCAAGTCCGGGGCCAATGGCCAGTGCATTTGCTTTGCTAAGAAATTGACGGATTTTACCCAACCCTTCGAGTGCCAAGAAACCGTTGGGAGTTTCCGGTAAAGGGATCCACATTGCTTCCGGGCGCATTGCCACAAAGGATGAATGGAGCGACTCGGGGATACCCACAGTCAGTAACCCTACGCCCGCCTTAAGTGCAGCCTGAGCAGACATCATCGCAGCTCCACCCAGCTCACGCGAACCGGCCAAAAGAAAAAGATGACCATTTGTGCGTTTATCAGAATGAGCAGGTCTAAGCGTGCGCAGTTTTTTTAAAACTGTGGGACGGAGAACTTCTGGTTGTACATTCCGGGAAACGGGCTTGGTGTAATTATTAAAAAAGCCTAAGTCCAAATAACGTAACCGACCAGTCCATGGGAAATTGCTATCCTCCAAAATAGGTTTCTTTACAATTCCCGTGGCATAGGTGAAATCTGCACGAATGGCTTCATTGCCCGAATGTTCAGCAACCCCAGTTGGCATGTCCACAGCTGCACGGACACCAATTTCTTCGGTCTGGTTCAAAATAGATAACAGATCAGTAAGAGGGGCGCGAAGAGGAAGCTTTGCCTGCATGCCAAGAAAACCATCAATTGAAGCCGCAAACCCTTCTTTTTCAACCAAGCTGGCAAAGATTTTTTCAATCTCTTCTTTTCCATTCAAACTGGCAAGGGAATCAACTTCAGTAACTCGTTTACCAACTAAATCTATCATTTCCTCATGAGCCTTTTGGCAAAGCGGACGACAGTCCTGCCAGCGACAGAGTTGCCAAATTACCGCCCGAGCGGTTGGAATAGTCTTAAGTAAACGTTTCGCTGCAATCAGAGCATCCCCTCCATTATGGCCCTTTCCCACCAGAACAAGAATGCGCGGGCGGTGTGGAATCGTTCGCAACTCACGCATATCCCGTAATAAACTATCGCCCAGAGCATCCCCTGCCCGGTTCATTGCCTCCCATTCGAGCTCCTCATTTGAGCCAAAATATTCGGATTCAAATGCAAGCGCTTGAGCGCAGGATAAAACTGGATCGCTGGGAAGATTACTCATGATGAAACCAAAAGCACGATGGAAGATGCAATATCATTCAAATGAGTGAGACTGACCAATGCCTTGGTTGCCCCTTTTTCTTTCATCATACCTTCCACATTCTTACTAAGCTTTAAAATGGGTTCACCCAATGAACCATGGGCAACTTCAGCATCCAACCATCCAAATTCTTTTCCGAACCCAGTTCCAAATGCCTTGGACATTGCTTCCTTGGCAGCAAAACGTGCTGCAAAAAAAGGAGCCGGATTAGATTTACTCTTACAGTATTCCTGTTCATTTGGACTAAAAATTTTATTAAGAAAATGATCTCCATTTCGATCAATGGAATCCTGAATTCGGGAGACTTCAATCTGATCGATCCCAACGCCCAAAATATTTGTCCCTGAGGGAATAGCAGGTAGCTCGATCATTCGTTCAACATCCGACGCATCGATTGGACGGACTCAACCAAACCGGTGGTTAATGAACGGGAAATAATACTGTGCCCAATATTAAACTCATACACTGCGTCCAGGGTCTTGGCGCCTTCCACATTCTCATAATTGATTCCATGCCCGGCATTGACCCGTAATCCAAGTTCCACACCAATCCTCATTCCTTCTTTTAAAATATTTAATTCAATATCTCGTTTTTCAGAATCATACCAAGATCTAGCAAAACTTCCCGTATGTAATTCGACCCAAGGGGCTCCGATCTCAGCACAGGCTGCCAATTGGTCAGGATCCGGATCAATAAACATGCTGACGGGAATGCCGTTTTGAATTAATTCGCGAACCACTTCATGGGCGCGTTCAATATTACCCCGAACATCAAGTCCACCTTCAGTGGTTACCTCCTTGCGGTTTTCGGGTACTAAACAAACACTGTCCGGACGAATTTCCTGAGCTAACTGTACCATCTCCAAAGACATTGACGTTTCCAAATTCAAACGAGTTTTCATTTTTTCCTGATATCGTTGTACATCTTCGGTTTGTACATGACGTCGATCCTCGCGAATATGCATAGTTATACCATCTGCACCCGCTTCCTCTGCGAGCCATGCCATTTTTGCAGGATCAGGCTCAATAAACCCGCCAAAGGATTGAGTTTCGTCTCGATATCGAGCCTGTCGCAAAGTTGCAACATGGTCTACATTAACTCCCAATAAAATCATATCGTTTAAGAAATATCCTTTTTTTAGGAGAAACTCAACTGACTTTGCTTATCGGGTGAAATTGTTTTTCCCTCCGGTCCCTGACCAAGTAAATTACGAAGAAAGCGCGGACGATGGTGCGGACAAGGCCCGCTTGCTCGTAGTCCAGTTAAATGCTTGGGTGAACCATATCCCTTATTGGAAGAAAAATCGTACGCGGGAAACTTCTCTGCCAACATTCTCATCAATCGATCACGGGTAACCTTGGCCACCAAAGAACCCATCGCAATGGCTAGGGAAAAAGTATCTCCCTTGATCAGTCCATCGTGTATATAAGGAAGCCTCTTCATTGGCCGACCGTCCACACTCACGATCCAGGATCCCTGTTCGTTTTTTGATAAACCAGAAAACAAACTATTTTCTGATTTTTCCTGCGGAGACCAGATTTTTTTTGATTTGAAGGAAACCTCATCCATTGCCCGCTTCATAGCTAAGCAGGTGGCACCCACAATATTTTCAGTTTCAATTTCCTCAACCGAAGCTTGCCCGGAAGCCCAAATTAATTCTCCATCATCTCCAAGCTTTTTAATCTGCTCAAAAAGTGCTTCCCTTTCACCTTCTTTTATTTGCTTGGAATCATTTATATCCGCACATTTTTTTCGATTCAGTGCTTTTTTAAAAAAAGACGCAGGTAAAAGAACAGCCCCTGCAACAACTGGACCTGCCAAACAACCCCGGCCTGCCTCATCCACTCCGATAATACCTTCAAAAGAATTTATTCTTTTCCGATCGTAGGTCCAAAGTGGATTGACCATATTACGTAAAGTTCTGCCCCTACCCTTTTCGCCAATTTGAGTTCCACTTTGGTTTGGAAGGCGGAGTTTTCCCCATGGCCTCGTAGGCGGTTTTAAAATGAAGCTTACAAAACTCCTTCATCCTTGCCTCGCCCAATTGCTGATAGAGAGATGTGGCTTTTTCCTTTGCCTGGGCACCCGACCCCTTTGGCAATTTCCCACCTGCTAATTCACTCAATTTCTTCATCTGCTCCAACCAGGTGGCACGGGCAATAATCGAGGCCGCTGCCACCACAGGATCTTCCTCAGCTTTTGTGCGCATGCGAAGTTCAAAATCTAGATCCTCCACATATTTTTGCACCAAGGGCTGCTTGGTAAACTGATCGAGCAATCCCCAAACAGGCTTTTTTTCCTCCAGGGCAGAATTGAGGGATCGACCGTGAAGCCAAGCGAGAAATTTATTCAAATTGCTGTCAAATTTAAGGTACAATTCATTATATTTCACCATATTTGTATAAGCTACCTTGATCACCGCTCCTTTTGTACCTTTGATCTGCTTGGCCATTTTGAGTATCGCCCCGTCCGTAATTGTCTTACTATCCCTTATCCCTGCTTCCATCCATGCCCGAACCATCTCGCCATCTGCAACCACACAGGCGGTGACAACCGGACCAAACAGATCACCCTTTCCACTTTCATCCAAACCCGCATGGGGTTCAAACCATTCCGGGTTATTAACCTCTTCATAACCCAGTAGAAATTCACCAGTGACTTCAGGTTCTAAAATATTAGCCACAAAGTCCTCTGTCTTTCTGCCTTGAACCACTAATTTTCCACTTTCATAAACAACCACCTTTACCAGTTCACCATCAAAGGCGTAACGGGCATATTGAACAGTGCGTGTTCCCCATCCCCGGGATTTCAGTGCATGACCAAGTTTGTCCATTTGCTCACTTGATAACTTTAGAGTATAAGAAGATTTTTTCTTTTTCTCTTCTCCATTTAAATTTGAAGCTTTGCTTGCCATATCGATCTAATCAATGGAAAAGACCAAAGGAAATAGCAACAGCCAAGAATGAACAATTTACTCACAAAGCATATTCTTAAAGAATCAAAGAAGCGAAAGGATTTTCGAAAAATTCTTCTTACCTGGTATGGTAAATATCAACGAGAACTACCTTGGCGTACAAAACCGAGCCTTTATAAAACCGTGGTGTCAGAATTTATGCTCCAGCAAACACGAGTTTCCACAGTTTTGCCATATTTTGCAAATTGGTTGAAAAAATTTCCCTCTTTTACTGCCCTGGCCAAAGCAAATGAGGAGGATGTGCTGAAAGGCTGGGAAGGGCTCGGTTATTACTCACGAGCACGCAACCTGCACAAACTTGCTAAAACGATCAGTCCCTTAAAATCAATTCCCAAAGATGCCAAATTCTGGCTAACACTTCCTGGCATTGGACCCTATGCCTCAGCTGCTATAACTAGTATTTCATTTAATCAGGCTGAAGCAGTTTGTGACGGAAATGTTGTCCGTGTCCTCACCCGAATCTTTTCCCATGGTGAATTATTTAAAGATGGTGCAAGCGCACAGAAGAAACTTCAACCACTCGCTCAGCAACTTTTGGACACTGCAGAACCCGGTAATTATAACCAGGGAATGATGGAACTTGGTGCAACTGTTTGCCATCGCCAGTCTCCGCTCTGTACAACCTGCCCTGTTCTATCATACTGTACAAGCGGTCAGCGAGGTGACCCTGAGATGTTCCCTGCCTTGGCCAAGAAAAAAAAGACTTTTGAAAAAATTAAACGCTATTGGATAACTCGCGATAATGCCCTTTTGCTTCAAAGAGCTAAAACAGGGGCCAACCGCTTAGCAGGAATTTATGAACTGCCCAAAGATATTGAAAGTGAGGTTAAAAAGAAAAAAAACTTACTAGCTAAAAAAAGAAGGGTGATTGGACAAACTGATTATGAAGAATCAATTTACCAATTTTCACTTCACCTGAACTGCGATTTAGATAAACACTCCCTTGAATGGATATCATGGGATGAACTAAAAAAAATAACAATCTCCGGCCCTCATCGAAAATGGATCGAAGAAATTAAAATTAGGCTCCTAAAATAATACCTTGGTAAACAAACTCAGATAGTACAGAGAACTCGTTTTCCCGAACAATTCGTTGAGCTTCTGTCGTAGAAAAATACTTCTCCTTTGGCAT
>CBFHYW010000068.1:0-6636 GCA_965660135.1 Opitutales bacterium | reverse complement strand
AAAATCAGATAGTACAGAGAACTCGTTTTCCCGAACAATTCGTTGCGCTTCTGTCGTAGAAAAATACTTCTCCTTTGGCATAATTCCAACTCGACCAATATCCAGACGGTCCGAATCCCAGCAGGTTGCAATAGTTTCATTTTCCGGAATTTGCCCAGTCGTATGTGTCCGGCAGGCAATACATAAGAATTCAAACTGGGCGTCCTTTAACGGAACCAGTTCCCTGATTTCCCGAAGATAAGTTTCGGCTCTTGGACCATGCTCCAAGTCACGATAATCATCCTCTCTTTTACTATCGTGAAACAATGCAAACAATCGAACGACTTCAAGATCGGCAGAATTAAATTGGCACAAATACGAACCGTTTCTCTCAACTGTCTGCCAATGTGACACTCCATGAATCGAACTGTTTGCAAGTTTTGCTTCGCCAATTACTTTTGCTACAAGATTATTTCTCATTTCAGGAATTAATTAAACTTTTTGCAAAACGATCGATTACCCCGTCAAAAGATCCGTTAGAGAAAAAGACCACCAATTTCGCATCGCCCTCACTGTTGATTGATTCAAGATAATTCCCAAGTTCAGAATTTTTGACAAATGAACTACCCGTCTTACCCAAAGACTTGATTCTTTCGATCATCGATTGGGTATTAATTCGCTTTTCAACTGATATTTTCTCTGCCCGATGAACAGCACCGAGTAGAACTTCATCAGCAACGCCAAGTGCATCAGCAAAGCGGTCCTCAAAAATATTGGTTACGGCAGTGTTACTCCGAGGTTCAAAACATGCAATTATTTTGCGTTCGGGCCAACGTGCTCGCATAGATCTCAAAGTTCCTTCAATCGCAGTTGGGTGATGAGCAAAGTCAGATATTACCAACATGCCTGAGCGATCGACTAAGATTTCCTGCCTTCGCTTTACTCCCTTGCAATGAGAATAATCTGGCAGGGAAAGACCAGAAAATGGATTTCCTGAATCAACCTCAATGCCCCGACTAGCACTTTGAGCCAGTGCGGATGCCAGAAAAGACATGGCTAAATTACGAGCATTAAATTCTCCTGGCATTTGCCAATCAATCGAAATAATAGGAGCATCACGCCAAACAAGGTCAAATTGAGTTCCGTCAGTATTTTCAGTAAAGTTGGAAATCCTTAAATCGTTTTGATTTCCGGTACCGACCGAAAAGGTTTCACACCAAGGTGCATTCGGAAGTGCGAGCAAATGCTCATCATCTCCGTTCCGAAGAATAAAACCATTTGATGGCACAATACGAAGTAAATGGGTAAAACTTCGAGAAATATCCTGCAAGTCCCGAAAAATATCACCGTGATCAAATTCCAAATTGTTCAGTATTAATATTCTTGGTCGGTAATGAATAAACTTACTTCGTTTATCAAAAAAAGCAGAATCATATTCATCCCCCTCAATCACAAATGGCGCCCCTTCCGTTCCCAGTTCGTTTCCTGAGGGTAAGTCTAAAGGCACTCCACCCACCAAATATCCAGGAGACAATCCTATTTGCTCCAAAGCAAAAGCAGTTAGCGAGGTTGTGGTTGTCTTACCATGCGTACCTGCAACCACTAAAGATGGTCTATTCTTAATTAAATCCTCGCCAATTAACTGGGGAAGGGAAACAAAGGGAATATTCCTGGTTCGAAGAACAAATTCAACCTGCTGATTACCACGGGACACCGCATTACCAACCACCACTCGATCGGGTCTCCAATCAAGCATAAGTTTTTCATCAAACCCCTCAAATAGTTCGATACCAGACTCGGTTAAGACATCGGACATCGGGGGATACACACCAGCATCCGACCCCGCAACCTGATGGCCCTGTTTTTTCAGCAAAATCGCCGCGTTTCCCATTGCTGTTCCACATACCCCAATAAAAAATACCCGCATGGTCATCGAGTTAGGCAAATTTTGACGGAAGTGGAAGCAAAATCCACATCAAGTTCTTCACAAAATTAGAATTGCCTCGACTTGTGGACAATTTTTAGGGAAATCGAATGGGTATGAAGGAAGAAAATATGAAAATTCTCGTAATTGGTAGCGGTGGGCGTGAACACACATTGGCTAAGATATGTGATGCCAGTCCCTTGACTGAAAAAGTGATAGTCGCCCCCGGAAACGGTGGGATAACCAAGGAGTTCTCCACTTTTTCTTTAGATGTCGCAAATAATGATGAGATTGTATCCCTTGCTCAAAAAGAAGGGGTCGACTTCGTGGTTGTCGGTCCGGAAGTGCCACTTTGCAATGGAGCAGTGGACGCATTGAATAAACAAGGGATTTTAGCTTATGGACCAGATGCTGCAGCTGCCCGTCTTGAAGGAAGCAAAGCATACACCAAAGATTTTTTAGCTAAGCATAACATACCAACGGCTGCTTACGGAAATTTTCAAGAAATCACCCCAGCACTGGATTATTTATCAACCTGTTCCTTGCCCGTTGTAATTAAGGCAAGTGGATTAGCAGCAGGTAAAGGAGTTCTGATTTGCGAGACTATGGAAGAAGCTGAATCCTCGGTAAAAGATATGCTTACAGGAGACAGCTTTGGAGACAGTGGAAGAGAAGTTGTAATCGAAGAGTTTTTGGAAGGTGAAGAGGCATCTCTGCATTTAATTTGCTCCGGTCAAAGTTACCTTGCACTCCCAATGAGTCAGGATCACAAAAAAGTGGGAGAAGGCGACACAGGTTTAAACACAGGTGGAATGGGTGCCTATGCACCAACCAGTTTAGTAAGCAAAGAAATGCTAAGCGAATATGAAGAATCAATTGTTAAACCAACGCTGGCCGGTCTAGAATCAGATGGAATTAATTTTAAAGGTACGCTGTATATTGGATTAATGCTCACTTGCAACGGACCAAAAGTACTCGAGTTCAATGTTCGCTTTGGGGATCCGGAAACACAGGTAATTTTGCCACTCGTCGAAGATGATCTCCTTCCTTTGCTCATTCAATCTGCCCATGGGGGTCCCTTACCCACTCAAATTAAGATTAAAGAGGAATATGCCATGGTCGTTGTGCTCGCAAGTAAAGGGTATCCCGAAAGTTATCCCAAGGGCGATGTAATTTCTCAACCGGAAGATGCCCCCGATGGTAGCCAGGTAATTCATGCGGGCACGGAACTAAATGATGATGGAGATATTGTGACTTCAGGGGGAAGAGTCCTAGGAGCAGTGGGTTGCGGAGAAAGTTTAAAGCAGGCAAAAGACCGAGCGTATAAACTATGCGAGCAAATTCAGTTCAGCTCAAAATATTTTCGTAAAGATATCGGACATAAGGAATTTTCCAGAGAATAAATGGATTCAAACTTGCCTTTTTAACTGAAGATCGAGAAAAAGATTATCAGGTATATGGGAAAAAAAAGCCGAGAAAAGAAAGAAAGAAAAAAAGAAAAACTAGTAGTATTTGTCTGCACTGCTAATGTTTGTCGCAGTCCAATGGCTGAAAAACTATTTGAAGAAGCATTGGATAAATCGAATACGAGAAAAAAAGTGCGGGTATTTTCTGCGGGTATTTCGGCTATGGATGGAGATCAGGCGTCTGACAATTCTTTACAGGCATGCGAAGAGGTGGGTTTGAATCTTGAGGATCATCGAAGTGCTGCCTTAACCCGGGCAACACTGGAAAATGCATCTGCTATCTTTTGTATGACTGAGTCCCATCGTGCCCTCCTTAACATGTACTTTGAGGTACCAGAGACCACATCAATCTTTTTGATGAGAGAATTCACTGAGACAGGCTCCAAAGAACTTCCCGATCCATATGGGCAAGACATCGAAGTTTACAGAGAATGCCGTGATCGAATGACCGAAGCACTCCCGTCTTTATTGAACTGGGTTGAAAAAAACCTTTAATTTTGTAAGTATTATTTTTGATTATGTATAATTCAGATACCGCAACCACCACATCCACTTCGTTGCTTGATGCAACACCTCTCGCTGAGCTTGATCCTGAGATCTTTCAAGCAATTGAGAAAGAAAAACAGAGACAACGCACCCACATTGAACTGATTGCATCGGAAAACTTTACCCTGCCTGCGGTTATTGAAGCTACTGGAAGCGTGCTTACCAACAAATACGCAGAAGGCTATCCTGCAAAAAGATATTACGGCGGATGCGAACATGTGGATGTGGCTGAGAACTTGGCCATAGAGCGGGCCAAATCGCTTTTTGGAGCTGAACATGCCAATGTCCAACCCCATTCCGGAAGTCAGGCAAACACTGCAGTTTACTTTGCGATGCTCCAGCCAAAAGATAAAATTTTGACGATGAGTCTGCAGGACGGTGGACACCTGACCCACGGGCACCCCAAGAACTGTAGCGGAATGCTTTACGAGGTTATTAATTATGGAGTAAACCCAGAGACCGGTTATATAGATTACGACTCTATTGAAGAAATTGCCAATCGGGAACAGCCCAAACTAATTACGGTTGGTGCATCAGCATATCCCCGAACCATTGATTTTGAAAGAATGGGAAACATTGCCAAAGGTTGCGGTGCTCTTCTTCTAGCTGATATTGCACACATTGCCGGATTGGTTGCCGCAGGGCTTCATCCATCGCCCGTTCCGCATGCAGATTTTGTAACCACAACCACGCATAAAACTCTACGCGGACCCCGTGGCGGCCTCATTCTTTGTAAGCAAGAACATGCAAAGGCAATTGACTCTGCAGTTTTTCCCGGAAATCAAGGTGGTCCACTCATGCATGTGATTGCCGCGAAAGCCGTTTGCTTTGCTGAAGCAGCCAAAACTTCCTTTAATGTTTATCAACAACAGGTAATTAATAATTCCTCTGCCCTCGCTTCATCTTTAACAGAAAAAGGGTTTCATCTAGTAAGTGGAGGAAGTGACAATCATTTAATGCTCCTTGACCTCCGTCCCTCGCACCCTGATTTAACTGGCAAACAAGGCCAAATTGCATTGGATGGTGCAAATGTGACATTAAACAGGAATACAGTTCCTGGGGAAACTCGAAGTCCGTTTCAAACAAGCGGACTTAGGATTGGAACTCCGGCCGTGACCTCCCGGGGAATGATGGAAAATGAAATGTTAGAGGTTGCGAATATTATTTCTTTAGTCCTGTCCAATCCTGAAGATTCTTCCGTACTTCAAGAAGCTAAGCAGAAGGCACTTGCACTTTGTGATCAATTTGCATTACCTTATTGAATTCTAAATTTAGTAACTTCACAAATCTAACATTATTTCGCTCATGAATAAAAATAATACTAAGAAAAAAGGTTTTACCCTTATCGAACTTCTGGTGGTCATCACAATTATAGGCATACTTGCTGGAATTGCGTTTGTCGGGTTTGGTGATGTATTTGGAACTGCCGGCCGAACTGCAGCACAAAAGAATTTAAAGACAATCTACGAATCACTAGTTACAAACAGTCAATTTTCGTTTCCTATGAGCGAAGATGTTAAGAGTGCTGCCGATTTTGCTATTTGGTACCGTAAAAAAACTAATGATACGCGCCCAGAACTTTGGTTTCTTCCAGACGATGAAAAAGTTAGGGATCTAATCGAAGATGATAGCGGAGATGGTATTCCCGATCAAATTCCAGGCGAATATGGTGAACTGGATGATGTGAAAGATGCGATCGGATACTCTGTTGCGATTCCTGGTGACGATGCCGAAAGCAGAAAATTCAACCGTAATTTAAAAAGTGGAGCTTACCCCATTATTTGGACTCGTGGGCTTGAAGCAGGTTCTGATGATTGGGATGTCGATTCCCCATGGGCTGGTGAGGGAGGACATGTTCTTTTCAGTGACGGGACAATACGTTGGTATGACGATACAAAGGGTCAAAGTGAAGAGGGTGTATTTACTTCTGCCATCAATAAAGAAGATGATGCAGATAAGAAAGCAGAACCCACCAATGATGTTACAGCCGCACTTCCCATCGGTTGGGAAATGACACAGGACTAAGTATCAACGGCTTTTTTATAAAAAGTTTTACCTTTAATTCTAAACTCCGTGGGTAGAGATAAAATCCACGGAGTTTTGTATTTTGGGAAACAAGGTCGTGCAAAAGTCGTTATTGAAGGGAAAAACGAACCTATTGCATTGGCAAAGGGTTACTCAAGCACTGCACTACATGGAGACACAGTAGAACTTACTGTTTTACCTTCTAAAAAGAAAAAGTTTGACCGAAAGAAAAGGGTAAAGAAAGCACCTAAGCTTCGTTATGAAGTGCGTAAAATTGTAAAGCGTGGAACTAGGGACTTCCTCGGTTACTTACGAAGAGATCTGGGGCGTTCACTCGTTCAGGCAGAAAATTCAAGGCTCTTTGTTCCTTTTAAGATTTTAGGCGATGATCGACGAGCGGAGGAACATGATAAAGTACTCGCTCAATTTGTGCGCTGGGATCCACCTGCTCGAATCCCAATGTGTAAAATCCTTCGAGTTTTGGGTCCAGGAGATGATCCCCTTACCGATCATAAAGGAATTTTGGCAAAATATGGATTGAACGGCTCGTTTCCAGATAAGGTCACCGAGGAGGCTAGCAAATGCCCGGAGAAAGTGACTGCTCAAGACATACAAAATCGAAGAGATATGAGAAATGTCTTTACCTTAACCATTGATCCACTCGATGCCCGAGATTTCGATGATGCCCTTTCCATT
>CBFHYW010000067.1:388-6741 GCA_965660135.1 Opitutales bacterium | reverse complement strand
TTATTCCGCTGATGAAAATGGAAATGTTTTTAAAGGGGACGGAGTGGCGGTGGATTCAAATGGAAATTTGGCTTTTGCAGAAGACGGACATTGTGTGACCCTGCTTGGCGTGAAGGATTTAATTGTGGTGCAATCAGGGGACGCCACGATGGTTTGTCATAAAGATCGGGCTCAGGAAGTAAAAGCCCTCGCTCAAAAAGTCTCGGATAAACACCCGGGGTTAAGTTAGCGTAAAAATTATGCCGAATTACCTCGGGGTTGATTATGGAACCAAGCGGATAGGATTGGCTTGGGCGGATGACTTGGGGATTGCTCTACCGATCGGTGCTTTTCCGGGAGTTGATGATCATTCTTACCTGGAGAAATTACGCGAGGTGGTGGATCAAAAAAAAATAAATGAAATCATAGTGGGCTATCCGATACATATGGATGGAACCGTAGGAGTTCGGGCGAAAGAGGTGGATATTTTTATCAAGGTCTTAGAGGAAGAATTTAAAATTCCGATTCATCGAGTGGATGAGCGATTGACCAGTCTGGCAGCGGAGGAGGCAATGGGAAAGCAATCGGCAAAAAAGAAAAGACAAAACTTGGGCAAAATTGACGCATCTGCTGCTGGTATAATTTTACGGGATTTCATAGAAAATGGAAAAGTGATTTCTGCTCCACCCAATTAAAATTTGACAATGAATCACGACCCTCAATCTATTCAGCGTTGGCGTTGTTTATGTGCTTATGATGGTAC
The DNA here is from genome assembly GCA_965660135.1 of Opitutales bacterium. Lineage (GTDB taxonomy): Bacteria > Verrucomicrobiota > Verrucomicrobiia > Opitutales > Seribacteraceae > Seribacter. The sequence continues at coordinate 5,999 of CBFHYW010000067.1, read as the reverse complement.
AGAGTATGCAGGTTGGCAGAAACAACCAAGCAAGGACTCGGTTCAGGATGCGATTGAACAGGCCCTAGGCAAAGTTTTTCAAAACCCAGTTAGAACCATTGGGGCCGGCCGGACGGATTCGGGAGTACACGCGAGAGGGCAGGTTTTTCATTTTGATCAGGATTGGAAGCATGGGGGAGAGACATTACTACAAGCTTTACGGTCCTTTTTGCCTGCGGATATTAGTCCCCGGACGATTGAACCAGTCTCTCTGGGCTTTCACGCATTAAGCTCGTCCAGGGGGAAGCGCTATATTTACCGTGCAGTTGAAGGATGGGCAATGCCCGAGGATGAACGATTTGCCCTTTCGTTGAAAAATCAAAAACTTAATTTAGATGAGATGAAGCGGGGTGCTTCTTTTCTTTTGGGCAAGCATGATTTTAGTGCTTTTTCAGCATCTCGTGGAAAAGGGGAAAGAGAAAACCCAGTTAAAGAAATTTGGATTTTAGAGATTAATCGTAATGGAGCCGGATATGATTTTATTGTCGAGGGCAGCGGCTTCCTTTATAAAATGGTTCGCAGTATTGTTGGCGGGCTTTTTGAGGTTGGGCGTGGGAAAATTAATGCAAATAAAATTAAGGATATTTTAGAAAGTTGTGAAAGAACGGAAGTGGTTGTGAGTGCAGCCGCTAAAGGACTTTGTTTGGACAAAGTATATTATCAAGTGCCAAACTTTTTATCTAAGTGAAAAATTTCCAGAAGTTTTTAAACGCACTTTCCGATTTATTCTTTCCAGGGAATTGTCCAGTTTGTGAAAAAGCACCCTATAAGGATGGACTTTCTTACATGTGTATCGAATGCGAGGATTTATTGCCCTGGGTAAATAGGAATGGGTGTAAATTTTGTGGAATCCCCATGGCGGGATTTGATTTTGAAGGATTAACTTGTGCAGCATGCCGAGAAGATGCACCAAGTTTTTTAGCAGGGAAGTGTTTATTTTTGCTCGATCAAAATGGAAAAAAGGTGATCCACGAAATCAAATACAATGGGGTGAAAGATGTTTTAAAAGACTTACCTAGGTGGTTGGACCGTAATCCGTCTTACAAGGAGTTTTTAGAAGACTCCGTTTTAATTCCTGTTCCTTTACACCCTAGGCGTTTGAATAAAAGAGGATTTAATCAAAGTTTATGGATTGCCGATGGGATAAAAAAAGAACTTGGCGAAAGAGTTCGAGTTTCTGAAGCACTTAAAAGGGTTCGAAATACACCCACTCAAACAAAGTATGATCGGAACGACCGAAAAAAGAATGTAAAAAATGCTTTTGCCCTGAAAAAGAAAAATTGTTTAGATAAAGAAAATAGAATAGTTCTGATTGACGATGTTTACACCACGGGAGCGACTTTAGATGAATGTTCAAAAGCACTTATTGAAGAGGGGTTTTCAAATGTTTATGTTGCAACAATTGGGCATGGATAACAAAAGATTAAATTATGGCCTTTTTTAGCAAACCAAAATATTCCAAAGTAGTTGTAAAATCTCGTGAAGGTGTACCTAAGGGGGTTTTTACGAAGTGTCCTGAAACAGGGGACATGGTTTTTGCCAAAGAGTTGAAGAAAAACTTAATGGTCGTTCCATCAAGTGGGTACCATTTCCCACTTGCTGCTCCGGAGCGTATTCACTCACTTCTCGATTCGGGAACTTTTCTTGAATGTGATTCCAATTTATCCTCATTGGATCCCTTAAATTTTAAAGGTCTTGCTTCTTACAAGGATAAACTTGAGCAAAATCGTAAGAAGACTTCCCTTGAAGATGCGGTTGTTTCAGGCGTTGGGAAAATGAACGGTCGTTGGGTCAGCCTTGCAGTTATGGATTTTCGTTTTCTTGGTGGTAGTATGGGATCCGTGGTTGGAGAGAAAATTACCCGGGCAATTGAGCGAGGACTTGAATATTCCATGCCGGTGATTGTGGTCTCCGCATCTGGTGGGGCTCGTATGTACGAGGGAATACTTAGTTTAATGCAAATGGCAAAAACTAGTGCTGCACTTTCACGTTTAGCGGATGCTAAAATTCCTTATTTTTCGATTCTGACTAACCCCACCATGGCTGGGGTTATGGCGAGTTATGCAACTTTAGGTGATGTTATTATTGCTGAGCCAAAAGCATTAATTGGATTTGCAGGTAGGCGTGTAATAAAAGAAACTACCAGAGCCGATTTACCGGAAGGGTTTCAAACCTCAGAGTTTTTGCTCGAACACGGATTGGTTGACCAAATTGTTGATCGTCATGATTTACGTGATCGATTAATTAATCTAATTGGTCACTTAGCCTCAAATGTAAAGAGTATCGAACCGACGGCTTTGCTTTCTAATACGAATAAACCTGTAGCTAAGAAAAAAGCTGCTCCTCGCAAAGCCCCCGTGAAGAAAAGCTCGTCTGCCAAAAAATCTAAATAATTATATTTTCACCGGTTTTGATTGGTGAATGAGACTCTTTCATATTTATACAACCTGCGAAACAGAGGTTCGAGTTTTGGCATCGACAGGATGTCTAGATTCATAGAATTGTTAGAATTTCCTCAAGAATCGTTTCCCATAATTCATGTTGCTGGTACAAACGGGAAAGGCTCGGTTTGCGCGATGTTGGATTCAATCTATCGGGCAAATGGATATAATGTGGGTCTGTTTTCTTCCCCTCACTTAGTCGAACTTGGAGAAAGGGTTCGGGTAAATGGTCGAAATATTACGGATGAGCAAATTCAGGGGTGGGTTGGTAAATTAAAATCGATTGCCCAAAAAATGGAGGCAGAGAAAAAGGATAATCATCCCACTTTTTTTGAATTTATGACGGCCATTGCATTTTTATTTTTCAAGGAGAATAAGGTCGATTTGGCTATTATTGAAACTGGGTTAGGCGGGAGATTGGACTCCACTAATGTTGTGAAACCTGAGCTTTCTATTATCACCACAATTTCCAAGGATCATTGCTCAATTTTAGGTAATTGCCTGGAGGATATTGCGAAGGAGAAAGCGGGAATTATCAAAGAAAATACACCTGTTCTAGTTGGTTGGTTATCTTCCGCAACCTTCGAGGTTATTCGCTTAATCGCTGAAGCTCGTCGTGCACCTTTTCATACCGTTCAGGACCTTGCACCAAAAGAATGGCCAAACACTAATTTGCAAGGTTCCTACCAAAGCCAAAACGCATCAATGGCATTACGGGCAAGTGATATTTTAAATCATAAATTACCAGTTACACATAGTAAATCAAAAGCTGCTTTGAAAAATGTAAAAATGCTTGGGCGCTGGCAAATGATTGAGGGCAACCCCAAAATTATTCTCGACGCATGTCATAATTCTGCCGGAGCAATCTGTCTGCGTGAAAATTTAAAAAATTTACAGGAAAAACCTGAAATCTGGATTGGAGTGCTCGGAGAGGACAGAGCGAAAGATATTATTGCTGTTGTTGCCGACTTCGCAAAATCGATCAAACTCTTTGAGGTAAACCAACCACGTGCGTGTAGCTTTGCTTTTCTCCGATCAATAATTCCTCAATCATTTAAGGGAGAGATTATGAATTTTGAACTCGAAAAAGTAAAAGAAGGACTTGTACATTCGGATTCAAAAAATACAATTTTAGTCACCGGTTCGATCTACCTTATAGGTGATATTCTTTGCCTTCTGAAATCGCCAAATTTTGAACAAAAGTTTAATTGGAATGATATTTTCTAAATCGTTTACTTAGCTCGTTGAAAGTGGTTTTTTAGCATTTTTTAATGTTATTCCTTCGAGGCATTTAAATCGCTTTCCGTAGTTGTTTATTGGTATATTTTGAACTAATAAAATACATATTTTTGAAGGTTTGAATTTCTTAATTTTAAAATGTGGGCAAAATTTTATTTGTGAATAAGTAATAGAATAAGTTTGTATAACTTTAGCTTGGAAAATTTTAAAATTTGCGATTTTCTTGATAAAGTTACTTTTACAGGTATCTATATCAACTCAATTAATTTTAAGCGCCAAGTTATTCACATCGGCATATATTGTGTCATGATTGGTGCATTAACACTACATATTGTGTGCATGTTAATATTTTTTTTCGTCAAATTTCATTTTTTTCTTTTCTTTTCTCATTTCAATAGACAAAGTCAATTTATGCAATTGATAGATAAAATCCCCAAATCGCCGATTGCAGTTACATAATTTAATCAAATTTAGCATAAACAGAAAACAAATGACAAATAGGGGCAGATACGATGGATAAAGAATTCAAAATTGGTGATAAAATATTTCTTCTAGACGAAGAAAAGGCGATGTTGGCATACGAGGAAAAAAAGGTAATTAATGGTCGTGATACGATGACTTTTAATCTGCTACCACTTAAGTACCAGTGGGCGTACGATTTATACCGTAAAATGAAGGCTAATCATTGGGAACCAGAGGATGTTCCTATGCAAAAAGATTTGGAACAGTGGAAGAGTCAGACAGATCTGAGCGACGCTGAACGTTGGATTATAATGATGGGTATTGGTTATTTCTCTGCTGCAGAAGGTATCGTTGGCGATAACATTCAGCATGTTGTTCGAGAATTAGTAACAGCACCTGAACTTAAGCTTGTACTTGGTCGACATGCACATGAAGAAAATATTCATGCTGATAGTTTGTTGTACATGATTAGTTCCTTGGGCATCAATCCACATGAATGCGAAGCCATGTTCGAGCAGGTTGAAACTATTCGTAAGAAAAACGAATTTGTCACAAAAGTTTCTAAAAGTCTTAGGCGTGATATGGACCTCACGCAAACCGCTCAGAAACAAGAATTTGCAAAAAATATATTTGTTTTTGGACAATGTATGGAAGGAACTCAATTCTATGGTTTATTTGGTATGATTTTAAGTCTGTCGCGCCAGAATAAATTCCCTGGCATTGGTCAAATGTTCAGGTACACGCTCCGGGATGAATCAAACCATATTGAACTTTTTCGTAATCTTTTCAGGGTGTTAATTGATGAGAATCCTGATGTTTGGACCAACGATTTCAAGCAAGAACTTGTTGAATTAATGAAGGAAGCGGTTGAACTTGAAAAAGAGTTTATTCGTGATTGCTTGCCGGTTAATTCTGTTGGTTTGAGTGCAGATGAATTTTGTTCTTACATCGACTACATTGCAGATCGTCGACTGAACGGTATCGGCTTGGATGTTTTGCATCCAGGACTTGAAAATCCATTTCCTTGGTTGGCTGAAACAATGGATGTTAAGAAAGAGCAAAATTTCTTTGAAGGACGCGTAACAGAGTACCAAAAGTCTTCTGCATTGTCCGATGTTTCTGACGACGAGCTTTGATTGGTTAGCTCGATTGTATACTTAATATTAAACATGTGTGGGTGAGGGATTTATTTTATGCGTAATACGATTTTCGATGAAGACAAACTGCTCGTTAAAGCAGCAGGAGCTCCAAGTGAGAGCAAACCACGTTTTGACTGGGCTCAAGGTTTAGGCGATAACAGATTTGAAGTACCTAAGGTACGTATTACAGATGGCGCGGGTGATCGTGATTTCCATATCGCCGAGGTGGCCGAAGTCATTGGGGAGGCATTAACCAACCTAATGATATCCAGGGAAGAAAACGAAATATAT
>CBFHYW010000067.1:0-366 GCA_965660135.1 Opitutales bacterium | reverse complement strand
AGGAGGAAGGCGGTGCCCCCCGCCTCTCCTTTGACGAATTGTATCGTTTAATTGAGAAGGCATTGGTCGAAAATGATGCGTACGATGTGGCTAAAAGTTTGGTTATTTGTCGTTCAAGTGACGGGGGAAGCACAACAGTCGATCATATGGTCGAACAAATTCGCCTGATTCGGAGAAGCGGGCAGGTTGTTCCATGGAATGCATCAAAAATAGAAGTTGCAGTAAGGAAAGCATTCCTTTCTTTGCAAACCGATTCTGAACCTGCCGTTGAGCTTGCACGCCAAGTTACGCGAAAAGCATTATCTACTGGCCAAGCTTTCATTAATATCGAAGATGTGCAGGACCTAGTTCAAGAGGAATTGATGA
>CBFHYW010000066.1:0-6950 GCA_965660135.1 Opitutales bacterium | reverse complement strand
TCATTTCCGGAAACCGAAAGTTTCAAGCGTCCTGAATCCGTAGAATTCCCCAAATGCATAATTGGCAAACCATCCTGCATGGCAGACTCTAAGACCTGATCCAAACTTTCATTGGAAACTGATATTAAAACACGACCCTGACTTTCGCCAAAAAGTAAGGCATCCAAGCGATTAGAGTTACCCAATGAATCAATTGATAATTCTACACCTAACTCAGGCCTTTCAAATAACATCTCTGCAAGTGCAACCAGTAACCCGCCTTCTGCAATATCATGTGCAGCGGATATAGCACCTTGATCAATTTTCTGAATAAGGAAATCCTGTATTTTTTTCTCTGCCTCAAAATCAACTTTCGGGCAAGTGCCTTCCTTCTTTCCATATTCTGTCTGTAAGAAATAACTTCCTCCCAATTCATGAGGCAGTCCCCCGAGCAAAAGAATACATTGCCCTGACTTCGTTACAAAACTACGGGTTACACTCTCAGCTTTATCAATTAATCCCACCATTGAAATTACTGGTGTAGGATCAATTGCACCGTCGCCATGCTCATTGTAAAGACTAACATTCCCGCCAACCACGGGAACATCAAAAAAGGTACAGGAATCAGCCAAACCTTTCACGCACTCCTTAAGCATATGGTAGGCTTCGGGTTTGTTCGGATTGGCAAAGTTTAGGTTATCCGTTACTGCGAGTGCACGGGCACCGGAACAGGCTAAGTTGCGCATACACTCAGCAAATGCAATTTGTGCTCCTTGATACGGATCCAAAAAGCAAAATCGGTTATTACAATCATTAGAAATAGCCAACCTTTTATCGATTCCCGCAATACTCAAATGAACCACACCTGCGTCGCTCCCGGGTTCGACCGTGCAACCCGACATTACCTGATGGTCATATTGCTGCCAAATCCATCTTTTAGATGCAATGGTAGGATGTGCCAAAAGTTTTACCAAAGATGCCTCAACGGATTGCTCTGCTAATTCAGGAATGGAACTTACATTCCACTGCCTTGCCATTCCAATATGAGCGGGCTCGCTCGCTGGTTGGTCATAAATCGGGGCTTCATCGGTAAGGGATTTTGCAGGTAAATCAGCAACGACTACTCCTTTATGACGTACGACCATCCGATCGCCTTCCTTTACTTCTCCAATGTGTGCCGCGTGTAAATCCCACTTTTCAAATACTTCTTTAATCTCATGCTCCCTGCCCTTTTTAACAATAACGAGCATTCTTTCCTGACTTTCAGAAAGCATAATCTCATAGGAATTCATTCCGGTTTCGCGTTGAGGAACAAGATCAAGATCAATTTCAATTCCGGAATTCCCCCGGGAGGCAGTTTCACAAGTTGAACAGGTCAGTCCAGCTGCTCCCATATCCTGTATACCTACAACCAACCCAGGGATCGCCATCATTTCAAGGCATGCCTCAAGGAGAAGTTTTTCCATAAACGGATCCCCCTTTTGTACCGCAGGCCGGTCAGCTGCACTCTCTTCTGTTAATTCGCGCGATGCAAAACTGGCTCCGCCCAATCCATCTCTACCGGTTCCTGGACCAACATAAAAAACTGGATTACCCACTCCGGTCGCTGCTCCGCGTTGAATATCCTCGTGCTTAAGAATTCCAGCACATAGTGCATTCACCAGTGGATTGCCCTCATAGCAATCATCAAAATATACATCTCCCCCCATGTTGGGGATACCCAAACAATTACCATAATTAGAAATACCACTCACCACTCCTCGAAAAAGCCTCTTTACATGGGCGGATTCCAAGGATCCAAAACGTAGGGAGTTCGTTAAAAGGACTGGACGGGCCCCCATAGTAAAAATATCCCGAACAATTCCACCCACCCCAGTCGCAGCTCCCTCAAAAGGCTCAATCGCACTGGGATGATTATGCGATTCAATTTTAAAAGCAACTCCCCAACCTTCACCCACATCAATTACTCCAGCATTTTCCTCACCCGCTTTAACTAACACCTGCCCGATTGCATCTTTATCTTTTTTCTCAGTGGGAAAAAGGCGAAGTAATTTCCGAGTATTCTTATAAGCACAATGCTCGGACCACATGACCGAAAAAATCCCTAACTCGGTCAAATTGGGAACCCGGCCCATGATCTCTAAGACCTGCTCATACTCCTCTGGTAATAACCCGTGCTGAGCAACCAATTCAGGAGTAATCTCGACATTCAAACATGGATCAGGATTCAGGGGTAACGGAGTGGGTGTATTCTGGGTCATGATGCGGATATTTCCACGGAAAAACTGGTACGAATTGGTTCTAGAAAAGCTTCCAAGATAGGTACCCCATCTTGGCTGGGATGAAAAAGCTCAATGGCACGCTCAGGATGGGGCATCATACCATACACATTGCCCGCTTCATTTCGAATACCAGCTATGTCGTTAACGGACCCATTAGGATTTTCGATATAACGGAGCAGCACCTGTTTGTTCGCTTCCAACTGAGCAAGTGCCTCCTCCTTCAGACGATAATTTCCCTCGCCGTGAGCGATTGGCAAAATTAATTCCTCTCCAATTTTCTGGGAAGTAAAACGGTCATTGGATTCTTCCACTTTTACCCGTTGGTTAACGCAGCGAAATTCCAGACAATCATTACGAATTAATGCACCAGGTAATAACCCAGCCTCGCAAAGGATTTGAAAACCATTACAAATACCAAGTACTTGTCCGCCATTTTGGGCAAAGGATTTTAAATCTTTCATGATTGGGGAAAAACGGGCAATTGCACCACATCGAAGATAATCACCAAAAGAAAATCCTCCAGGTACAATTACCGCCTCTGTTTCAGTCGGCAAGGGAGACTTATGCCAGACACGATCTGCCGGAATGCCCAAAACATCTTTGATTGCATGCTCCGCATCCCAATCGCAATTGGAACCTGGGAATTGTAAAATTGCTACTTTCATTAAAACTTTACTGGTTTATTGTTCATCTGGGGTTGTCGAGTCATCATCTTCAAATATTTCCTCTACCACTGGGTTGGTGAGCATTCCAATACCATCAATTTCTACGGTCACTTCATCACCGGGAACAAGAAACCGCCTAGGTTCGCGTGCCTCCCCCACCCCAGCTGGGGTACCAGTTAATATAAGTGTTCCAGGCAGTAAAGTTGTGCTCCCGCTCAGGAATGAAATTAATGTTGGCACATCAAAAATCATGTCGCTGGTTGAGGTTTCCTGCATTTTGTCTTCATTAACAAAAGTACGAAGGGTTAAATTCGAAGGATCTGGGATTTCATCCGCAGTGGTTAAACAAGGACCAACCGGGCAAAATGTATCAAAACTTTTACCCCGGCAAAACTGTCCGCCCCCTTTTTCTTTTTGCCAATCCCGCGCACTAATATCATTCGCACAGGTATAACCAAGGACATAGGAAAGTGCTTCCTCAGGTTTAACATTTTTACAGGGTTTTCCAATAACCACACCCAGTTCACCCTCGTAGTCGACTTTATCACTGCGTAAAAAGCGTGGAATCACAACCGGGTCTCCAGTACTTTGAGTGGAGGTAGGCGCTTTCATAAAAATCATCGGATATTTGGGAGCATCTTTACCAGTCTCCTGAGCATGTGCTTTATAATTGAGTCCAACTCCGTAAATGCACCGAAAATCAATCGGTGTAAGAAAGCGAAAAGGTGTAATGCTCTGAGTGGTTGCCTCAAAATCTCCAGTTTCCTTTTTCAAAATAAGAAACATTTGGCCTTGCTCATCAAATCTGCCAAAGCCCATTTTGCCGGCTTTATCTAGATAGCGGAAAATCTTCACTACGCTTCGATTTCGAAACGATAATCCTCAATCACGGGATTACTCAGTAACCCGTCACAGAGTTGATCGATTTGAGCCCGCGTTTCGGGTGTATCCACCGCATCCATCTCAAAGGTGACCGTTTTGCCCACGCGAACACCTCCCACAGATTGATGGCCTAAGCTTTTCATCGCTTGCTCGACCGCTGCGCCCTGGGGATCCAAGACAGTTGTCTTGGGAGAAACAAATACAGTAACCTTCACAACATATCTAAAGAAGGAGGTGTGCCCAACCTTTCAACCTTATTTTGCGCACGTTGAAAAAAACTTTGAAATTTCTAGCCAGTTTTTTGAGCCATAGGGTGAAAATTTGCATGCTCATCAAGCAATCGCTCTACCTCAACCTGGGTGTAAACCTGTGTTGTTCCAATATCTGCATGACCAAGCATTTCCTGAACTGCTCGTACATCTGCCCCGCCCATCAGTAAATGGGTGGCGAAGGAGTGTCTCAAACCATGGGGACTGAGGTTTTTCTCTATTCCTGATTTGCGAGCATAGTCCTTAACTAAAACCCAAACCATTTTTCGGGAAATCCCCTTCCCTCTTATACTCAAGAATAACTCACCTCCTGTCCCATCTTTAGTTAATTGTGGCCGACCGCCATGCAAATAATTACGGATTGCATCTGAAGCATGCCTTCCAACGGGAACAATTCTTTCCTTTGAACCCTTACCAAATACTCGTGCATAACCCTCATCACAATCAACTGAACTCATAGGCAATGAACATATTTCTGAAACTCGTAATCCACTCCCATACATCAGTTCGAATAATGCACGATCACGCTTGCCCAGCGGGGTATTCAAATTCGGAGCAGAAAGAAAGCGCTCCATTTCTTCAATAGTTAAACAGTCAGGCAAATGCCTTCTTTTTTTTGGATTTGCCAATAATTCAGTAAAGTCATCCTTCAGTATTCCCTCTCCCACAAGGTACTTCGCAAGCATCCGAACGGCAGATAACTTTCGAGCCAAGCTTGCAACTGCATATTCATCCTTTGTCAATGAACCCAGCCAACAGGACAGATGTTCAATTTCCACATTCTGCCAGCACGGAACCCCTTGCCCGAACAAGTGTAGTGAGCATTGAACCAAATCATTTTCATAAGATACTATGGTATTTTCGGCTAATCCTTTTTCCAACTGAACCCATGCTAAAAAACTACTCAATTCCCGTTCAAAAGAAGGTGGTGGCTCTAATGGATTATCTCCTTTCTCTCGTCTCTTTACTTTGGATTTTGCACCCATCTTAAATGAGGTAATTTAATTCGAAGGGGGAGAAACCGGGGCTAAGTCACCAGCAAATAATTTTCGGTAAATCCGATTGACTGGAGTCTTCATTCGACTGACCATAAACTTTTCCTTTCGTAATGCACCAAAACCGTATCGATAGCTCGCCGCTAACCGTGGGTAGGAAAATAAATTCACACTTTCCAGCATTTCCTTTAGCTTTTCAAGATATAGAATGCCCACCTCCACATTGGTTTCCCATTCAAAAGCCTGTCGGTAATGAAGCTTTGTCACATCCTGCCAAGCCGCCTCGGTTAATTGCATCATCCCTCGAGCCACAGAGGATTCTGCATTTGCATTCAAACTGCTCTCGGCATGACAAATCGCAAAAATAAAAGATGGATCTAAAGTACTAGCTACAGTTTGATCCTTAATTTTAGCCCATACTTTTTCATCAGGAATAAAATTAGCGTTTCGATCAAGGTACTTGCAGGAAACCAAGGAAATAAAAACCACATATATCCAGACATATTTTCTCCACATTCTCATCCACACAAATAAAGAAAACCACTGAGCTCCCCGCTACGCAAGAAATTTGATAAATCAAAGCAATTAAGAGGCGGCAATAATCAGAAAAGCACCCACAAAAAAGAGGGCAATAACTGCGGTCAATCCAATCGGATGCAAACCTAAGCTTGCACGCTTCTGCATTTTATTTTTAGCCGTTTTTATATTTGGAGATGAAACAAGACCAACATTATGAAGCTGTTCGGAGAAAAATGCCATAACATGGACTTGCCCTGCCTTGGTGAATGACCCCACTTTGGAAATGAAATCCACCACAACCAAAGAATGAGTTTTTTTATTTAGGTTATTCCAAAACAGATCCATATATCGAAGAAAAGAACGGCCTACTTTTCTGTAAACCCAATCAATATCGAGGTTAACGGATGGCAATTCAGGAGGATATTTGCCCCACAAATTCAGCAGGGTAAATGCAAGGGCTGAAAAAAGAAGGATCTCCACCTGAGTAATTACATGGGTCGCGTCATAAGGGTGGTATCCTGCTGCACCATAGGGCAACATTTCATACAACCATTGAGGATTACAACCGAGAAAGATACACATGAATGATGAAATCCCCATTGCAATAAGCATATTTAAAGGAGCTTCCTTTGGACGCTTTCCGGAATCATGAGCAAAGAAGGCAAAAAAGGGAATTTTGATTCCTGCATGATGAAACACCCCGGCAGAGGCAAAGAGCAGGCATAACCAAATCACCATATGTCCATTTCGGGCAGTTTCAGTAATAATAATTGATTTACTGATAAAACCACTGAATAACGGAAATGCAGAGATGGATGCAGCACCCACGATACAGAAACCAGTGGTCCATGGCATAGACTTGTACAAGCCACCTAAATGAGATCCCCGGATCTCGCCCGTTCGAAAAAGAACCGCACCCATACTCATAAACAATAATCCCTTATAAAGAACATGGGTAAAAGCATGTGCAATCGCACCATCAATCGCGAGTTCCGTGCCTATCCCAATTCCTACAACCATAAATCCGATCTGATTAATCTTACTGTAGCAAAGCACGCGACGGAGATCATTTTCAATCACCGCGTAGAAAATCGGGAACATAGCCATAACACCCCCAATAGTAATCAAGATATCAGCACCTGGAAAAAGGCGAACCAACATACAAACAGCACACTTCGTGGTAAATGCACAAAGCCAAACCGGGCCCGTTGGGGTGGCTTCAGAATAACCATCCTTCAGCCAGGTATGTAAACCCGGGAAAGCTGCTTTTATGCCTATGGCTAATAATATTAACCATGAACCCAGATCGCCTGCCTCTAAGGATTCCGTTAAGGGTTCAAGGAGAAAAGCGGACGGTCC
>CBFHYW010000065.1:0-6979 GCA_965660135.1 Opitutales bacterium | reverse complement strand
AAAAGCTCGCTTATGATCTATATTATATTAAACACGCATCCATTCTAATGGATATTCAAATTATTCTTTCGACTTTACGGTCATTAGCAAAAGGAAGTAGATGAAAATATTAGTAACAGGAGGTGCAGGTTATATTGGTAGTCATACTTGCTTGGCTTTGCTTAAAGCCGGTCATGATGTCGTGATTCTCGATAATTTTTCTAATTCATCATCGATTTCTGTTGAGCGAATTCAGCATTTATCTGGCAGGAGTGCGGCTTTGGTAGAAGGGGATATTTGTGATCGCATGGAACTAAGAAATCTTTTTGAAAAAAATAAAAAGATTGATGGCGTTATTCATTTTGCGGCCTTTAAAGCAGTTGGCGAATCAACTGAACACCCATTGCGCTACTACCAAAATAATGTCGGTGGTTCGATTTCTCTTCTTCAGGAAATGGAGCGAGCGGGAATTGAAAATTTAGTTTTCAGTTCATCATGTACTGTTTATGGAGAGCCCCAAAAAGTTCCTATCGATGAATCTCACCCAGTTGGTTCTGTTTCCAGTCCTTACGGACGAACTAAATCGATGATGGAAGAAATTATTAAAGATTTTTGTTCTGCAAATCCAAAGTTTAATGCATCTCTTCTTCGATATTTTAATCCTGTTGGGGCAGATAAAAGCGGACTTATAGGTGAAGATCCCAATGGTATTCCTGATAATCTTGTGCCATTTGTATGTCAGGTTGCGACTGGACGCTTAGAAAAGCTTAAAGTTTTCGGTTCTGACTATCCCACGCATGATGGCACAGCAGTTCGAGATTACATTCATGTGTGCGATTTGGCAGATGCCCACCTTAAGGCATTAAACGCATTTCAAAATCATCGTGGAATTTTAACCTGTAATTTGGGGACCGGAAGAGGTTCATCGGTTTTGGATGTGATTCATGCTTTTGAAAAAGTTACCAGTATTTCAATACCCTATGAATTTGCCGAGCGTAGATCAGGCGATGTTACTGAAGCTTGGGCTGATCCAACCTATGCATCTAAAGTACTAGGATGGACAGCAGAAAAAGGTTTGGAGGAAATGCTTGTAGATGCCTGGAACTGGCAAAAGAAAAATCCTAACGGGTATTCAGAAAAGTAAATTTAATTGATAGTCTGCCGGATCAAGGCCTCTTGCAATTATTGCATTCTTGATTTCAGTCAGATTTAATCGATCACCAATTTTAATTTTTTGAGTTCTGAAATCATCCAAATTCAATTCAAGTACAAATTGAATATTATTAGATTTCGATGGCACTCCTCCAAGATCAAATGGTTTAGCTCCATGAATTTCTTTCAGTGTTCCATTCGGTGAAAAGTAACCAATGTCAAGGGGCAGTCTGGTGTTTTTCATCCAAAATTTTTGAGCACTGGGTCGTTCAAAAATGAAAAGCATCCCCGTGCCAGGATCCATCTTCTCTCTAAACATTAATCCCATTTGCCTTTCTTTTGGTAAAATTGCGACTTCCGCTTGAATTTTGTTTTCTCCAACATGAAAAGTGAAAATTCCCCCTTTCGTTTTCGGGTCAACTGGTTGTCCTTCTATTTTTGCTTCCTTACACGAAGTAAAAAGAAGGAATACCAATACAAAAAAATGATAATTGAGAATTGGTTTGGATTCATTCATATTAGCTATTGATGAAAGAACTTCTTAATCAAATCAAGCGACTTCGTGTTCTTGTTGTAGGAGATGTGATGCTCGATCGATATGTTATTGGCGAGGTTCATAGAATTTCACCTGAAGCTCCTGTTCCTGTTCTTACTGTTGCTAAAGAAAGGGTTGTGGCAGGTGGAGCTGCAAATGTAGCATTAAATGCATCCTCTTTGGGGGCGAAAGTTGAAGTTTGTGGCTGGTTCGGCAAAGATATTCAAGGGGATCAGTTGAAAAACTTATTGTCAGCCCATGAGATAAAAGTTGATGAAGAGTTTCGCTTTTCTAACGCTCCGACAATAAGCAAAACGAGAGTTACATCTGGAAATCAGCAAATTTGTCGAGTCGATCGAGAAAACTCTCCCGAAGAATATAATCCAAATCGTATAGAATTAGCGGAGGTATTGGCCAGAAAAGCTGGTTCAGCCGATGTAGTAATTATTTCCGATTATGGTAAGGGTTTTGTCACTAATGAACTTCTTGCCCTATTAAGAGAAAATTCTGCTTTTGTTGCTATTGACCCTAAACCGAGTCGTTTATTGAATTACTGCAATCCAGATTTACTTACTCCCAATCGGCTGGAAGCCCTTGAGTTGGCAGGAAAATCTAGATTTATGAAAGATGGATTTTTGGAACATGAGATAGCGACAGAAATTTTTGAAAAATTCTCACCACAAAAACTTGCCATTACCCTAGGTGCTGAAGGTATGCTTTTAGCGGAAAATGGAAAAGTGGAAAGTACGATTCCCACTGCTGCTCGAGAAGTCTTTGATGTGTCTGGAGCAGGGGATACAGTAATTGCAGTATTAGCGATGGCATTAGTGGCAGGAGGAGATTTTAAGAAATCTGCACAATTAGCAAATCTGGCCGCGGGCATTGTTGTGGGCAAGGTCGGCACCGCTACAGTATCCACCGAAGAAATACTTTCTATTCTGTAAGAATTTTATGTCTCGAGCAGTTTTTTTGGACAGAGATGGTACATTGATAAAAGATGTTCACTACCTCAAAGATCCTAAGGATATCAAACTAATTGAAGGAGTAGGGGAGGCACTAGTGCACATGAAAAAGGCTGGCTATTCCCTTTTTCTGCATACTAACCAATCCGGCATTGCCCGAGGGTATTACGATTGGGATGATGTTCATGCATGTAATCGAAGTATGCTCGAATTGTATGGCCTCGAATATGATTTCTGGAATGGGGTTTGTATTGCTCCGGAGCACCCGGACGGTGAGCTTGGTTATCGAAAACCTTCTGAGAAATACCAACTTGAGATGATAAAAAAATTCAAACTTGATTCCTCGAACTGTTGGATGGTTGGAGATAAATGGATTGATGCCGAGGCAGGCTTGCGGGCAAAAATGAATTCTGCACTTGTTAGAACAGGAAAAAAAATTGAGCCCGATGTTCAAAAACTTGCACAATCTAAAAATGTACCTGTGTGTGATGATCTATTATCATTTACAAAGAATTATTTATTGAAATCTTTGTGAGCGAAAATTTTCCAAGTAAGTGGTCTGTTATAAAGGATGAACTTCATTCTGATTGCCGTATTTTCCAAGTGCATAAGCGAAAAATGCGTCGCGAATCAGATCACAAAGTGGGAGATTTCTATGTAATTGACACTAATGATTGGGTTAATGTACTGGCCATTACAACCGATCAGAAAATCATTCTTGTTAGACAGTTTCGTTATGGAACTGAAAGGTATTCCCTGGAACCGCCTGGCGGGGTAATTGAAAAAGGTGAGAGCCCAATCGATGCTGGAGAAAGAGAGTTGCTAGAGGAAACCGGTTTTTCCGGAAAAAATCCTCGGATTATTGGCAATGTTTTTCCTAATTCTGCAATTATGTCAAACCGTTGCCATTATTTGATGCTAACCGATGTGGAAAAGCATAGTGATGTTTCCTTCGATCCACACGAAGAATTAGAAACAGTGCAGGTACCCATTTCAGAACTGCAAAATTTAGTGAAAAAAGGTGAAATTTCACACTCCCTTGCACTTAATGCAATCTTCCATTTACAACTGGCATTAGAAAATTAAAAATTTGTTCAGAAGATTATCTCTAAAGCTTTACCTCTTTACCCATCACTCATCTAAGTATAGAATAAAGTCATTATGAGTAGTTTAATTTCTCTGTTATTTGAAACCGGAGATCCTCGCCCAGAGAATCTTGCGAAAATTCTTGGTAAAGAAAAGGAAGAAATAGAGCAAGAGCTTGAGGAATTACATGAAAATAAAACTCTTTTGGGTTGGGTTCCAATTTTAAATCCTGATAAAGCAGATCCGGAAAAAGTTCGAGCGGTAATTGAGGTGAAAATTAGTCCTGAGCGCGAAGGTGGGTTTGATCGAATGGCATTGCGGATTTCACGGTTCGAAGAAGTGGATTCATGCTATTTAATGTCGGGTGGTTATGATTTACTCGTTTTTGTTTCCGGGAAAAACTTGAACTTAGTCGCAAATTTCATTTCTGAACGTCTGTCTACAATTGAAGGGGTTCTTTCCACCGCCACACATTTTCTTCTCCGACCTTATAAAGAGCAAAATCATATGCTGGTACAAGATGGTGAAAGCGAAGGGAAATTGCCTGTAACACCCTGAGTAAATGAACCCCGAAAACTTTATTGCTGATCACGTCAAAAATTTGCCTCGCTCAGGCATTCGCGATTTTTTTGCGATTGTTTCTGAAATGCCTCAAGCAATTTCACTCGGTATTGGTGAACCCGATTTTGTCACCCCTTGGAAAATTAGAGAAGCCTCAATTTTTGCTCTAGAGAAAGGAAAGACCTCGTACACGGATAATCGGGGCCTTCTTTCTTTAAGAAAAGAAATTTCAAAATACTGCTCTTCTTTTTTTGGACCCGATTATGATCCCGCTTCTGAAATTCTAGTTACCGTAGGGGTATCGGAAGCCATTGATATCGCATTGCGTTCAATATTAAATCCCGGTGACAAAGTATTGTATCACGAGCCTTGTTATGTTTCCTATGCCCCGAGCGTCACCTTAGCCTTTGGCGAAGCAATTCCAGTTGCCACTACCCCGGGGCAGGAGTTTTCTCTTGATCCCGAAGCATTTGAGAGAGCATGGGAACCCGGATGCAAAATATTGATGCTCAACTTTCCGACTAATCCAACTGGCGGAACAGCAGAGCGTGAAAAATTAGAACGCTTGGCAAAATTTGCCAAGGAGAAGGATCTGATTGTGATCAGCGATGAAATTTATGCTGAGCTAACATATGAAGGAGAGCATGTAAGTATTGCCTCACTTCCCGGAATGAAAGAACGCACACTTTTACTTCACGGGTTCTCTAAAGCTTTTGCTATGACTGGATTTCGAGTTGGATTCGGTTGTGGGCCCGATTGGTTGATCGAGGCGATGATGAAAATTCATCAGTATTGTATGATGTGTGCACCCATTTTGAGTCAGGAAGCTGCAATAGAAGCATTGTCTAATGGAACGGATGATGTCATGCGCATGCGTGAGCAATATATGAAGCGTAGGGATTTTGTAGTTCGTCGATTCAATGAAATAGGATTGAATTGCCATCTTCCGCGTGGATCTTTTTACGCATTTCCATGTATCGAAAGTACTGGTATGAATGAAATTGATTTTTGTCATCGTTTACTTCGTGAGCAAGAAGTGGCGGTGGTTCCGGGGACTGCTTTTGGCAATCATGGTGTTAATCATGTACGGGCTAGTTTTTCCACATCTTACGAAAAATTAGTTGAAGCAACCGAAAGAATTAACGCATTTGTTGATTGCCTTGATTCTGAAAATAATCAGTCAGCCGCGGTTTAACCCCCTATCTATAAATTTTAAAATGCTCTAATTATGAGCCTTACACAAAGTGTTGCTATCGTCGGTCGTCCAAATGTGGGAAAGAGCCGTTTATTTAATCGATTAGCTGGTCGTCGAATTTCTATCGTGCATGACAGACCTGGTGTAACCCGGGATGTCGTTGTTGCAGATAGCCCGGAGGGTTACACTCTCATGGATACTGGCGGCATTGGCATGCAGCCAGAAATGACATCTGTCGAGATTCAAAATGCTACTGAATATCAAGCAGAGTTTGCTATTCGTGCAGCAGATCTTTTGCTCTTTGTTGTTGATGGAAGAGAAGGTTTGATTCCCTTAGACGAGACATTATCAAGGAAATTTCGAAAGATGGGGAAAGATCCAATTTTAGTGATTAACAAACTGGATGAATTAGAGCAGAATTATTCGATATCTGAATTTGACCGGTTAGGTTTTAAGAAAGTCGTTGGCGTTTCTGCTGAGCATGGCCACGGCTTTGAAGATTTACTTTCTGCAATCTTATCTAAAATTCCTGTAACAAATATTCTCCCTTCAGGAGAAGATAGTGATCGGACAAAAATTGCATTTATAGGCCGACCAAATGTGGGGAAGTCCTCGCTTTGTAACCGATTGCTTGAAATGGATCGCTTGATTGTTAGTGATGTCCCGGGCACAACAAGAGAGACCGTTGAATTGGACTTGGACTTCCCGGTTGAAGAATCAGAAGATAAATGGAAGTTCAGGCTCTTTGACACAGCTGGTTTAAAACGGCACAAGCGTATCGATTCCTCTTTGGATTTTTTTTCCGCAGTCCGCACAAAAAAGGCAATTGAATCAGTTGATGTGGTCTTCCTTGTTTTAGATGCCCGGGAAGGAGTGACCAAGCAAGATAAGATTATGGCAGACCATGTTCTTAAAGAAGGTCGTGCTTTATCCATTTTAGTTAACAAATGGGACTTGGCACTTGATGGGTTTCGCAAAGATCCATTACCCGGGTATGAAGACGAGAAGGAATTTCGAAAGAGTTATCTTAAGTCAATTCGCAAGGAATTATTTTTTCTACCCGACTCGCCAATAACATTTGTCTCTGCACTTACTGGGTATTCGATCAAAGATTTCCTTCAGGTTGCTCTGGATCTTGATAAAAGAATGGATAAAGCACTTTCCACTTCGGCCTTGAATAAGGTAATTGCTGAAATGTGGGAACATCGCCCGCCTGCTAAAGTAAAGGGCAAGCGATTCAAAGTTTATTATGCGGTTCAAGTGGAAAGCCGACCTTTTCGAATTAAGCTTTTTTGTAACCGGGAAGAAAAGTTGAATGATCAATATAGACGGTACTTGGAAAAGGGAATTCAGCAACATTTTGGTTTAGCTGGCTGTCCACTTAAATTCTCTCTTGCTGGCAAGGAAGCCCGCTATCAGGAAGAAAAAACTTAGATAATTTTAAATAGGATTCATTAAAAGCCGTTTTTAAACGGCTTTTTTTGTGCCATTTTCATTGTCCGAACTACT
>CBFHYW010000064.1:0-7278 GCA_965660135.1 Opitutales bacterium | reverse complement strand
ATCACGTTACACCTATCATTATGCCCGGTCAGAAAATCATTTGTAACTTTACAAAATGCACCCGGAAAGCATCCGCGATCCAATTTGTCTACCACTTGATGAACTTCGTCCTTGCTAGAGGAAACTCCTCTTTGGTTATATCGATTGTTTGAATCGTTGCTTGCCATGTTATTTATCTTGCTCGAATGAAAACTCTAAAGAAAGAATTTTCTTAAAAAATTTGTTTATTAATTATATTGAATGAAAGTAAAGAGTTATAAAAGTTTAGCTGGGTTTATTCGAAATACCGAGGATTTTCTTATCGAAAAGGAAGTAACGAATAATTTATTTTGGGAAGTTCTTCGAGGACTGGAAAAACAACCAGGCACAAATTATTGGGCAGGGAATATTATGAAAAATGGAAAGATTGAAATGAGTGCGATTCTAACAAGCTCAAATTATCTTTTGATTTCTAAAGGAAATAAAGCGGCACTTAATCATCTGATTGGATATTGCAGAAGGAAAAAATGGCGTCTTAGAGGTGTTACAGGACCAAATGAATATAGTACAAGCTTTACCCATAAATGGTTAGATGGTGGAAAAGATACAGTTGAAGGAAGCAGAGATTTTTCAATTTATGAGTCACCCAAAAGAATTCCAAAATGGAAAGGCGGAAATTCAAATGATTATTTTTTGAAATTAGTTGGTGATATGGAATGGCCCAGGGCTAGATTATGGGCGTTACAATTTGCATCCGAATCAAGACCAAAAATAAATGGTTCAGCAGTCGTTGGAATGGCCAAGGAAATGAAGAAGAATCAAAATCTATACTTTTTACAAAAAAAAGACTTTGGAACCTGTGGAATGGCAGGATTTGGTCGGGAGACGCCGAATTTGAAAGTAATTAATTTAGTGTATGTACCTAAGGAATTAAGAAACCAAAAATTAGCACAAAAACTAATTTTGGAAGTTTTAAAGAAAACAGAAAATAAAAAAGATAAGAGGTGTATTTTGTTTAGCGATTACCAAGGTCAGAATAACCTTTATGATTCAATTGGCTTTCGATTGATTTCCACACATAGTGAAAGGATGTTTTAAAATAAATATTCTTTTATTCCTTAACGATAACCTTCTTTTTTCCATCTTGAAAAACCGCTCGTACAATATCTTCTTTTTTTAACTTATCTGATCGATCAATTGTATTTCCACTTAGCGTCTCAAAAAATGAGAACCCTCGGTTGAGAACAGATTTCAGACTACTGCTCTCAAGTCTTTGGTTCAGAGAATTTAATTTATATTGGTTGTGATCTATATATTGCTCCATAATATTTTCTATTCTGATAGAAATATCGTCTAATAATTGATGATATTTTTCCATCCTAGACTGTGGAGAATAATTCTGTAAATGAGCGTCTAAAAGATTTAATTTATCTTTAAAGTTAATTAAAGTTCGGTGTGGTATTTCGTTTATCCGTGTACGAAGCTCATTGAGCTTTTCACGTTGTTTGAAATCTTGGGATGTTATCCATTCTGCAGCTGCTGAAGGAGTTTCTGCACGGAAGTTGGCAGCAAAATCTGTCAGGACAAAATCTGTTTGATGTCCAATTGCAGAAATTATTGGAGTCTGGCACGATGCTACTTTACGGACCAATGCTTCGTCATTAAAAGCCCATAAATCTTCTATGGCACCTCCCCCTCTTGCTAAAACTACTAAATCCAACCCATCAAGTTGATTGATTACTTGCATTGCTTTCAATAGTTGAACCGGTGCCTCCCGACCCTGAACCACTGACCCAATAATAAGAACTTCTCCTGTCCATTTTCTTCTTTTTAGAATGCTTAAAAAATCCTGAAGAGCAGCTCCTTTTTGCGAAGTAATAATGGCAACCCTACGAGTAATACCGGGAAGTTGGTTCTTATGTTTATTCTCAAATAATCCTTCTTTTAAAAGTTTCTCTTTTAAGCGGTCAAATTGAAGCCGTAAGCTCCCCGTTCCATCTTGCATAAGGTGCTTAACTCGAAATTGGTAGTCTCCTCGTGGTTCATAAACCGTTAGGTTTCCATAAGCTAAACATTCATCTCCCTCCATGGGAGAATATCCTGCTTGCGAAAAGTCACCCTTAAAAAGAACAGTTTTTATCTGGCTTCTTGAGTCTTTGAGGACGAAATATCGATGCCCGCTAGGTTGAACGCGTAAATTTGAAACTTCACCCTTAATCCAAATTGGTGGAAAACTAGTTTCGAGGAGACCTTTAATTTCTTTGGTAAGTTGGCTTATGGACCAAATTTCAGAGGAATCCTGATAGGAATCAAACAGGTTAGTTTGCATGTTTTTTTCTTTCAGACAGAATACGCCCCAATAGGATCATAATAATTAAAATTGATACTCCTCCCCAAAGGTATTTCCATCCCCCTCCAAATATTCCTGCCGTTGCAAGTATAAAACCACAATCTGTGATTGCAATGATCGGGACAGAAACTATTAAATATTTAATGAAGGGCATTTTTAGCAGTCCTAATGCATAGTTGGTGAATATAAATGGAATACCAGGGGTTAATCGAAGAATTAATGCCCATTGTAAAAGATTTTTAGAAGGCAACTTAGGTATACTATATTTCGATCTTTTAAGTAATTTACTGATTAATGAATGTCCCGGACCATAAGAAAACCAGTAAGTCCAAATTAAGTTCATTGTTAAAGCTAAAATACTGTATATGCATGCCATTAAAATTCCAAATTCTGAACCCCAGATCCCAGCTAATATAAGTAATGGCGCACAGGGTAAAATTAGACCTGGTAAAATGGCAATTGATAGAAAAAGCCAAAAGCCATGATTTAGTAGAAAAGTTTTAAAAGATAACCATACTTCTTTAACATACTCTACCCCTTCCTCTCCTCCAATCCATCGGAAAATAAAAAATAAAAGGCCAAGTATTGCAAAGGTTAGAAAAATAAATCCCAAAACCCAGACAAATTTACTGTTCTTAAATTCCAAAGTAATTTGGGGTAAGAGTATAGCTAAATTTATTCTTGAGGTAAAATTGAAACAGGAGTTTCACTTTCATTAGATTCAGCACCTGGATTCCAAATTGTTAAATTTTTTATATTAGAATTATCGATAGTAGAAGAAGTAGGTTTGATAAAGGAGTTGAACACGGGCAGCAGAACGAATGCAAGGGTGCCAATGATCATGATTACTAAAATTAACTCTATTTTACTGAAGCCTTTACTGTTTGAATTCATTGAATATAAAAAACGATTTAAAGAATTATCCTATCTACCAAAAAACCAAAAAAGCACGCCTGGTAAAGCAATGAAGAATAATGAAATGACACCAAGAAGGATTTGTGCTTTCATGGCTTTTTTCTTATTTTCGGGAGTAAGTTCAGAAGGGGGTTGCCCCCAATCTTTATCTTTTGCTTCTTGCTCTTTAAAATCATTTTCCATGAATGGTTAAGTTGTAATAACAAAAACTAACAATCAACCAAATTAAATAAACTCAAATATTTAAAATGTTTAACCAAGTAACAATTCTAGGATCAGGATTACTCGGTGCCTCTCTTGCAAAGGCTATTAGGAAAGAAAACCTTGCTAATTCGATTCGAATTTGGGCACGGAGAAAAGCAACTTTGGATTCTTGTATTAGTGAGAAATGGTGTGATCAAATAGAAGAGGATTTAATCAAATCCGTTTACAAAAGTAATTTAGTAATAATATGCACACCAGTAGATAGCATCGCAGAAATTATCAAAAAAATAGCTCCAATAATGGAACAGGGCACATTACTAACGGATGTTGGGAGTGTAAAAGAGGTCATATGCCAAGTTGCTAAAGAGGCATTTGCTCATTCAAGAGGAAAATTTATCGGATCCCACCCAATGGCTGGTTCAGAAAAATCTGGTATGAAGTTTGCAGATGAAAATTTATTCAGTGGTCGCTCGTGTATTGTTTCAAAACTTGATGATCAGGATAAACAGGAGGTTGAAGTTATATCTGATTTTTGGGAAAAATTAGGTATGTCCGTTTATGAACTTTCACCTTATGAACATGATCAAGCAATTTCTTTTTTTAGTCATTTACCACATTTTCTGTCTTCAACTCTCGCAAAAAGTCTCGATCAAAAACCAGATAAATGGAAAAATATATCTGGTATGGGGTTAAAGGATACAACCAGAATTGCAGAAGGTGATCCTGAATTATGGAAGCAAATTTTTCTTATGAATAAAAATAATATATTACAAGCTGTAGAAGAATGGGAAAAATCACTTAATGAGATTAAACTCTATCTAAAAGATAGTAAGAATGAAAAAATTTACTCTTTTCTCAAGGACGGGATGAATTTCAGAAAGAAATTATAAATGAATAGTAATTTTAAAGATATTACCCCATTTTATAATTCACATGCTAGTGTAGGAATACCTGGATCTAAAAGTATCTCGAACAGAGCACTTATACTTGCAGTTCTAACTAAGGGAACAGTCAAATTAAATGGAATTTTAGATAGCGAAGATGTTGGTATTATGATCACTGCACTTCAACGACTAGGCGTAGTGATTGAAGTGGATAAAACTAATAACACGGCTTTAGTAAATGGTTGCGGGGGAGTACTTTCGATTAAGAAAGCAACCATTGATGTTGGAAATGCAGGAACGGTTGCGAGGTTTTTAACGGCACTTCTTTCCCTTCAAAATGGAGGCGATTATACTTTGGATGGTTCTGAGGCAATGAGAATTCGCCCAATGGCTGGTTTACTTGATGCATTAAAAGATCATGGTTCAAAATTCACTTTTCATGGTACTGAAAATTGTTTTCCATTTACAATAAAAACATCCAGCTTGAATAATAATGACTGGATAATAAATGCAAGTAAGAGCAGTCAAATTGTTTCAGCAATTTTATTAATAGCTCCATTAATTAAGGGTACAAAAAAAATCTCTTTAAATGGCGAAACTGTATCTAAACCCTTCGTTAAGATGACTTTAGATATGATTGGTCAATTTTCACTAAGTTCTACAGTTGGAATTACTGAGGACGGTAGAACTTTTGAAGTTCCACATTTTAATTATGAAATGAAATCAATGGAATATAACATTGAACCCGATGCGACTGCAGCAAGTTACTTCTTTTCATTGCCTATCTCTGTAGGTGGGTCGATTCTTGTTAAAGGATTACAAAATTGTAAACTTCAGGGTGATATCGGGTTTTGTGAAATTATTTCTAAATGTGGATTATCTGTTCACAGATCAACAAACGGCATACAAGTTGATTTAAAAGATGAAATATTAGGGGGGGATTATAATTTTAATGATATCTCCGATACATTTTTGACTCTTGCCGCATTGTCTCCCCTTTTAGGGACTCCGCTACGGATTTCTGGCATCGCACATACACGAATGCAGGAGACTGATCGAGTCGGTGCAATGGCTACGGAATTACGAAAACTGGGGCAGGATGTTAATGAGCTCGATGACTCACTTCAGATTAACCCAACTGCAAATTTAAATAAATTTAAGGACAGACTGCCATTATCTGTTGATACTTACGATGATCATCGTTTCGCCATGAGTTTTGCAATCTTAGGTTCACATGATTTATTTAAAAATGGTCTACCGTGGATCAGAATTCTAGATCCTTTTTGCTGTCGAAAAACGTTTCCGAACTTTTTCGATGTTTTATCAAATATTCAAAGCAAACCAATCTGATATGAAGCCTTTTATTGTAGTTGCAATAGATGGGGTTGCAGGTAGTGGGAAGTCCACTACCGCTCAGAATGTCGCTAACCGCCTACACTTTTTGCATGTTGATACTGGTTCCCATTACCGTTCAGTTACAGTTGCTTTGATGGAAAGTAATGTTTCCCCTGAGCAAGCCTCGAATCCTGGAAATTTAAATAAATTTAATTTGAGCTCCAGCATTTCATCAAATAAATCCCAGATTTTAATAAATGGTACGAGTTTCCCGACTGATATTCTACGGTCAGAGAATGTAAACTCTGTTGTCTCATCATATGCTTCAATACCTTCTGTTCGTGATCTTTTATTTAAATATCAACGCTCACAAATTGAACTAGCCCGATCGCAAAACTTCAATGGTTTAGTTATGGAGGGGCGTGATATTGGGAGTATCATATTCCCCGATGCAAATCTTAAAATTTACCTAACTGCAAATGAGAAGATTCGAAATCACCGTAGAGCAACTGATGGAGAAAATGATAAAATTTTATTAAGGGACAAAATTGATAGTACTCGAAAAGTCGCTCCTTTAGTTAAATTAAAGGATTCTATTGTTATTGATACTGGTAAATTGTCTGCTGAGGATGTTTTTAGTCAAATTTCGCACTTAATCGATTCCCTGTGATCACATTTACCTATAAATCTGCTCAAATTTTATCCTTTTTATATTTTAAATTATTTCACAGGATAAAGATTATCGGTATTGAAAATATTCCCATCTCAGGTCCTTTCATTTTAGCATCTAATCATTTAAGTTTTCTTGATCCACCCGCTGTCGGGTGTAAAGTTAATCGAAATTTACATTACTTTGCTCGTAGTTCTTTGTTTGTTGGGCCTCTTGGGTTTTTAATTCGCCGATTAAATTCCATACCAGTAAATCGTGACCAATTAGATTTCAAAACATTAAAAACCACATTAAAAGTTTTAAAAGACGGTCATCCATTATTGGTTTTTCCGGAGGGTACTAGGAGTTTGGATGGTAAAATTAGTAGTGGGAAGAAAGGAATTGGTCTACTTGTTAAAAAATCAAAATGTCCCGTATTTCCAGTCCGAATAAGAGGAACATTTGAAATTTTAGGTAAAGGAAAAATTTTTCCGAGAATAGGCCGAAAAATCTGTCTATCTTACGGGAAAGAATTGAGCTACGAAGATTTAACTGCTAGCTGCGAAAATGGTTCCGAAATTTATGATTTGATTTCAGAACGGGTTATTCGGGCGATTAAAAAACTTTAATTATATGGCAAGATTCCGAGTACATTATTAATAATTCTGTTAACTAAGGTATGGTTTTAGATTATTAAAAATTCTTTCTTCAATGGTTTGTGTAAGGTCAGGAAAGGAAAATTTTTCTCCTGTTATTACTTCATATAAGTGAATATATCTTGCTGAAAGCTCGGTTACTAATTCTATGGGAGCATCAGGTAGCTTTTCGTCCTTGTAGGGGTCGCAGTGTTCTTTGAACCATAATCTAAGGAATTCTTTATCAATATTTTCCGGTTCCTTTTGATTATTCAGTCTTTTTTGGAAACTTTCCTCTATCCAATAGCGGCTTGAATCTGGTGTGTG
>CBFHYW010000063.1:0-7635 GCA_965660135.1 Opitutales bacterium | reverse complement strand
ACCCATTGCGGCACCCTGAGCATCCACATCTGCTTGTATTGAATTTAATAATGCTGCGGAAACACGTCCCATTTGAAGGGGTAAAACAATACCATTTGGTCCGATACCCGTCGACAAACTTTGCCCTGGGCCCAACAATGTGGGGAGCCCCCCACCCTTTGGAGTAAATGCAATCTCACCACGAAGCATAGAAGTGGTTTGAGAAAAACCACCGTTGGGATTTTTTACCACTGAAATCGCTGGGACAGTACCACGAATACCAGCGGTACCAACTGGGGATTCAATATTAAAATTAGACTGCTTGTCTAATTTTTTAACATCCACCACTAAATCACCGAACTCAATGTCAATAACAACATTTGATTTGCTTGGTTCACCTTTAAGATCGGTTAACTTGGTTTTTGATGTGTCAAATTTTTCCTGAGTAAACTTTTTAAAATTAAGCGATGATTCTGCTTTCAGTGTGGTTACCGTGCCATTAGAAAGAAGGAGGACGATCTTGGCATTTGCCCCAGTCTTTATTGTGTGGCCATCTGATAAAATCCCGCCTGCCTTCACAGTGCCACTTGGCAGTACAACCCCTGTGTTGTTGTTGGTTACCAATACTTCCCCTTGAAGCTGAGCGATAATGATTGCTCCCTTAGGATCAACCAGTGCCTCCTGAGGTTGTGCCATAAGCAGCAGTGGTGTGATCAGTAAAAACGGGAAAATTGCAAGGGATTTCATAACTTAATAATTTTATTGTATATTAAATGAAAGGATTTTGGGGATTCAAGCAAGAAAATTAATGCTATAGTAATAAGTTCATGTGTATCATTAGCATTGCACGGCTATAAAATACAAAGATTATCGTAATATTTTATAAACTTTTCCCCAAGGGGAAGCAAAAATCTGCTGGAAATAATTAGGATCCAAGTTTTCCATCAAAAAACCTTGGACAAGCACGCTGTTAAAAACTTCATTATCCATAAAAAAAGACGCTGGACGTAGTTCATATCCTTTTGCTGGAATCTCAACTTTTTCAAATTCATCAAATTGAAAAGACTTATCTTCACCAATAGATGAAACAAGAGAATTGGTACTGATTCCGTTCGCTCTTGCCACTTCCTCAATAGATTGTCCACCTTCTGGGACCTGATAAGTTCTTCCCCCGAGAAAAACGGGTAGATTAGTTTGGATTAAGTGAAAACGGGAGTCAGGCACTGACTTGGATGGTATCTTCACCATTTTTCCATCTGATTGATGAATGGATCGATGAAAACTGAAAGGAACGGGCTCATTCATACCCGGGATGCGGGCTAAATTTTCACCAACATCAGCATCGATTCGATAGCCCCCTCTCATATTTAAGGATAAGGTTTGCCCAGATTGAGTGATCCAGTCTGCCTGGGCCATGTAGGGTTGGTTTCGGGGAAACGGGCCTTTTTCAAAAAGTGGATGTTGATATGCTTTTTGATCAAAACGATCCAACAGAAATCTTTGGGCAAAAGTGGAGCGAAATGTTTCAGGGGAAAGAATAGCAAGCTCTCCCTGATTTTTTACAAATAATAATCTTCTTGTTGCAGTTGGATCATTATTTACCGGAATTCGTACCCCGTTAAATTCGATTGCCTCAATAGGCAATGCAGGCTTGCCATTGTCCGTAACTTCTAAAACCTGACCGTATGGAATGGTACCGCTCCTTTCACCCTCAACGCGCAAAAACCCTCTTCTATCCAGTCGATAACCATTATTAAATACGATTGAACTTCCCTGGCGCCTACCGTTCCGAAGAATCATCATGGGAGGGTCTTTTGATCCATTGTTATTTGATCCGTACTTTTGCGGAAAATAAAGATTTCTAGAACTGAAGCTTAATATGGTAGGAAAGATTCGTAATATTTCATAAGGTAGAAAAAGGAAAACATCTCTGGTTTTAGGTGGGAGAGTGTAATTATTATCTCCAAGATCGTTTATCAATCCCTGATAAAATTCCAAATCTGGAGTACCGTCCTTAAAAATTGCCTGAACGGCAGTAGCAAAAGCTTCTCCACCGGATTCTCTTTCTTTCTGTAAATTTACAAAAGTTTCGGTTTTTAAACGTGATAAATTGACAGCTCGTGACTGAGATGAACTACGAAGAATCTCAGATGTTAAAAAATTATCAAAAGTTTGATGTGCTGGAGATGTGAAGGTACGGGTATTTCCATAGAACCAACATCCCGATCCGTAGTCCCACCAAGTGACAACAAAATCGTCTGGCGAAGACGCTTGGTTCAATTTATCCAGAACCTCAACCGTTTTCATGGGATAAACAACATGGGAATTATAATTTTTCGCGTGCTGAATATTTGGTAATGCAAAAAAACATACAACAAATGCGGCAACACCCCAGGTCCCCCACTTCGCAATATCCAAGGTTAATGAGCCGGGATTCTTCGACTTCAAAAGTAGTCTAACAATCCCCCAGAGGGCGACCATTATAAGAAAAACAATACCTAGAGATGCGACATTACCAACATGCACAGTAAACCTAAGCCCAACTGCCCCTTTAAAGCAATAAACAGCAATCGCACAGAATGGTAAGACAAAACAAAGCTCCCAATAACGAAGGATCAAAAATGCCAAGCCAATGAAACCGATGATTGCAGTGGGTATTATCCATGCATCTGCTTTTTCATTTTGAGGGAGACACCTTGGGCATGAGCAAGAAGGAGCATCTGCTAAAATTCGATTACGCACTACATCGGGCGGAATTCCGCTGGCTTCTCTAACAGTTGAAACAACATCCAAATAATTTAATCCATAGCCTTTGCCACTGAAAGCCTGAGAGGACTTCCCCTCACCGGCAGAAACATAGCTCTGCAGTTTACTAAAAATTTTTCCCTGAACCCCACCAAATAAGGCCAGAAAGACAACCATAGCCAAAGAAAGTACGGGGAGAATAACAATGGGAACCGAAAATGGGAGTTTTGATTTTAAAATTTTAAAATCCAACCTCGTGCAATCATCGTTCAGGGTCAGTCCTTTAAGCAAAACCCAAAGGATAGAAAGTACAAGTAAGCCTAAAGAAAACCTGCCATCAGAAGCCTCAATTACTGGACCACCCGACCAAGCTTCTGCATAAACAGCAAAGGCAATGAGCAAGCTTGATTTGAATGTAAAAATTGAGCAATCGCTCAAAAACGCTTGGCTTTTTCTCTTATCTTTAATGAAAGCCAAATCAAGAAAAAACAGAAGAAACCGATAAAGAATAAAAGCTACTCCTAGGGCGCCTGTAACTGCCTGACTCGATGAATAGAAAAAATTATAAAGATAAAGACTCAGTGCGGCAAAAAAAGCATAATTGACCGAGTTTCTCCTGCTTGCACCCAATAAAAAATATAAGGCAAATGCCGGAATTGTAATCGAAAAAATATCCGTATCATAATATCCGGCAAGGGTTCGGTTATAATAACTATGTGTAATTCCGGCTAAACAAGCCGCGAAAAAACCCCATAAAGAACTGCCATATAATCGTCCAATTAAAACAATGGGAATACACACAATACCAGCCAGATAAACGGGCAACCAAAGGAGAAGTAATTCGATATCTAAAGAAGGAAAAAATTCAAGTAATAGATAAGGTAGGTAGGTAATCATTCCATTCGTGAATACGCTTGGAATCAAATGATTATCTTCATGCATATCCAAATGCCCTTTTTGAAGAATACTGCCAAAATAAAAACTATCATGGGTGTTAGGCAAAGCGACACCATTTTTAACCATATCGGGACGAAGGTATTGAACTTCACCACTTTCATCAACGAAGTTAGCCTGGGCAAAGTCTATCCACTCCAAGCGCACCCAAACGCTTAGAAGATATGCAAGACCAATAAACAAAAGAGAAACTGACCAATGTGCCCGATCTTTGGGTAATTCTATAAGACCTGAAAGAAAACCCCTTTCAGATACAGATTTTTTAAGACTTAAAACACTCATCTCTGCCTAATTTTAGCCAAAAACAGGACGATCAAATGCACCATAAATGTAAGTTCAACTTCAAAATAAAAGAGCAATTATTATCTAAATTTAAGATTCAAACCAAAAAGCTTTTTACTTAATGAAACTAATAATGAATTGGTCTTTGCCGAATCAAAAGTATCGCCCAAAGTAGTTCGAGATCCACTGTGAATTCTTGCCCCTAAATTCTTAACATGAAATGCATAGTCGTTGTTTACCATAATTCCGAGCAACTCACCTTTTTGGGAAAATACGATATCGGATTTCCCAGAATTGAATGCCCCAGTTACAAAAGCAAAATTATTATGCTTAACTTTGATATAACGGGAATCTCGATCATCTCGAATAAAATCCGTTTGCCCAAATTTTCCATCCTTTGAATCAACGACGACAGCTTCGGCGAAAAGGTAGGGGTTTTGAGGAGCTTGAAAAACTTCAATCTTAGAACTTTTAGCCAATTCCTGAGGATTAATATAAAGTGGGACGATTAAAATTCGAGGGTCATCCATAAAAGCAACTTCCTTAACAGGGATCGGGGAACTTAACTTCGGGCTTGTAATAAAACCAGAAACATCAACGAGGGTACGAGATCGTGGGCTTAGCCTAAAGGGACTGTCTTTGGAATGGACCAAGCAGTAGGCAAATGAACCATCGACCATAATAATTGAGTCCATGATAAACTTATCTTGCTTTTCAGCACCTAGAAAACCGCCCTTATGCTTAAAATTAAGTTCCAATTTAATTTTATTTTCATCATAGCGTGTATATATTTCATTCAAAGATCGAGTCTGGCGTTCATTAAGTTGGCGAAAATTTTCTTTCTGTTCTGCAGCAGTCTCAGCAACTTCCTTTTTTATTGTCTCAACCTTTGAGCCAACTCCTGCAACCTCTTCGCTCACACCATTTACAGTTTCTTTCACTCCTGCCATTTCCTCACCTACCCGGGTAATGTCCTTTCTTACGCTGCTGACATCTTTAGTTACAGATGTAATCTTATCCCCCACACCGGCTAAACCTTGGCCAACCACTTTAAGATCATTTCCAACTCCCTCAAGGCCCTGATTTAGAGAATCAATTTTTTGATCTAATTTAGCTGTGGATGCAACCAAAGCATCTCCTCTTCTTTTTTCATCCTGAAGCTGAGCTTTAGCCTCGGATGCAGCTTTTTCCTCAGCCTTCGCCTTTTCCTTGGATCTAGCTAATTCAACACGGATAGTTTCAGCTTCTTTTTCAGTCTTAGCTTTCAATTGTGCTAACTGGTCTGATTTCTTTTGAGCATCAGCTAAGTCCTTGGAAAGAAGTTCGAGTTCTTTTTTGGATGCAGCATTAGTTTGCAACAATGCTTCTCTCTTCTTTTCAATTTCCTCGCGACGACGTTCAAGTTCTTTTGCTTCTTGCTGAGATTTTTGAATCTCTTCTTGCTTATCTGCAATAACCGCATCCCTGGAAGCAATTTGGTTTTCCTTATCCTCCAATTCTTTTTGCCTTAAGGCAATTTGATCCTCAAGTTTAAGCTTTTGTTCAAGCAAATCATCTTTATCACTACTCAAATTCTCAAGAAGTGTTTCATTTGTGGCTTCAAGCTCAGCAACAACATCGTCATAACTTTCACCATCTGAAATTCGTTCGATAACTGCTGTTGAAACAATTTTTTGACCGTCCTTAGCAATAACTGCATCTGCAGGTACATCAAACCTGGCCAAAGCCAGTATGCTAAGGAGGAGGAAATCGCAAACTACCAGTAGTAAACTACGATTCATACCTCTTCTCGCCATCTTGCTTAACCAGCAAGTGATTACGATAAGGGCGTACAATGAAAATCTTCAAGGCAGCAACAAAAAGAATTCCAAAAAGAGTTGATGTGTATGCCCCGATCAAGGCATCCTGCTTAACATCCAGCACCAACAAAAGGATTAGAGACAACACCGTGCCCCCCAGCCCAACATACAAACCAAGATCAAACAAATTCTCCTCATTATCTAAGAGAGATAATTTAAGATTAGAGTTAAGCTCTTCGTTTTTGACTTGAGAGATTCGCGACATGCAAATCATGAATATAACAACCTGTACAAGAAAAAATGCTCCCGCTATGATTGCTGTGACAATAGTTAAATTTTGTTCCGCCATAGACTCCTCATTGGCGTAGGCGAGAAGATTCGCAAGCGCAAAATCAAATCCAGCAACAGAAATTTGTCCACGTGGTGTTTGTAAGAGGTTGGGCTCCAAGGACAAAACGACGATTAATGCGACAAAAATTGCACCCGAAAGTTTTGCTGTCCAACGCAAGAAAAAGTGGCTCTTTGAACGATGATAGAGTGGTTTGGGTAAAACAGTTGCGATAAAAAAGAAAAATACAAGGAGTGACGCCACTATTAATGAAATCTTAATAAAAAGTGCACCAGCACGATAGCTATGTGAAAGGTAAGTTAAAAGATCTCCTCCAAACAAGGGAAAAAATGGACGAATCAAGCTTGAAAGAGTGCCTTTTTCATTAATAGGCTTACTGCGGGCAAGTAAATGCTTCAGTGCACCTGAACCTTGATTCATAGCATAAGAAATATCCTCCAGCGCTGAAACTGCAGCTTCCTTGTCTCCATCTTTCTTAAATACTGGATATCCCTCGATGTAACGAAGTAACCCGGATGGGTCTGCAGATAACAAAATTGCACCGTAAATGATACGAAGTTCCTCTTCAAATTGTCTTTCAATTAATTTTTTTTCCTCAATCAACATGACAAGATTTTTACGCCCTGCCTCTCTTTCCCCAAAGGGCAAAAAGCCAAGTCGCTGCTCAGCAGCTTTAATTTTTCCAATAGATTCAGATAATGGACGGTTTCTCATTCGAATGAGGGCAGAAAGATCAAAAACGCCTTGGAGAGAAGAACAGGACTGAGTCAACTCTGCCATTTGCATCAAGTTCATTTTTCGGGCTAATTGATGTGCAGCCCAATAAAATGCTCTGATTCTTTCCTTCGATTCAAAATCCCCCTTAAGCATATTTTGAGACAATCGACCGATTTCATAAGCCACATCTGAAGAGAAATATTCTTTCTCAATCGACATTGCAGTACCCACCATCATCGGAACAAGTATTGGGTAAGGTAACCATCGACCGTGCTTCTCAAAGCGACCATCCTTATTAACAATTCCACCGACAATTACAGCATAGCCTCCATCATCCATTTTTCCCACTTTGAGCATTCCAGAATCTTTCCCGATACTGGCAAAGTCAATCGATTCTACTGACCTATTGTTGTCAGTTTTTTCGACAACCGCATCAGGTGCTTTTCTTTGAACGGTAAAAAATTCAGGGGATTGAGAAAACTGAGTCAGAAAGCCCCGAGCATCAGCGATACAGAGATCTCGAATTTCGGCTTCTGATGCATTTTCGTCGTATTCACCGGGAAACCTGACACCAACTGATAAAACCACTCTACGATCGGGAAAAAAAGGAAAATCGACAAGCTCTGCAATTTTAACTCCAGGAAAAGAAGAAACCCTCGGGTCACTGAGGACCCGAGCCCAAAAATTCCCAGGGCGCCCCTCCTTCGGAATTCCCCTCAGGAGAGCCTGAACATTGTCGTTTGAACTGTTCTGGCTCAATCTATCCCAAAGATCACCCCGGGTCGTTGCTCGGTTGTAGACAAAAAATGC